>CADBQL010000133.1 GCA_902796815.1 uncultured Coriobacteriaceae bacterium
CCAGCTGTTCGCTGCTTCGGTTTTCGATGACGTGGCGTTTGGGCCGCGCAATTTGGGGCTTTCGGCCGATCAGGTCGAAGCAAGCGTGCGCGAGGCTATGGGCCTTGTCCATTTGGATCTCGACGCGCTGCGCGATCGAAGTCCGTTTGGGCTTTCGGGTGGTCAACAGCGTCGCGTTGCATTTGCGGGAGTACTGGCGATGCATCCGCGTGCGCTCGTGCTTGACGAGCCTGTGGCTGGTCTCGATCCGCAGGCCAAGCGACAGTTTTTGAAACTGTTGAAGGAGCTTCACGACGATCGCGGCCTGACGGTGGTCGTCGTTTCACATAACATGGACGATTTGGCCGAGCTGTGCGACCGCGTACTCGTTTTGAACGAGGGTCGCTTGTTTGCGCTCGATGAGCCGGCGCGTATTTTTGCGGATGAGCAGGCGCTCAAGAACATTGGGCTAGGCGTTCCGCATGGCGCTCATCTGGTTAATTGCCTTGCCCGTGATGGAGTTTCGCTTGCGGTCGGGGCGCTGCCAACAGCCGAGCAGCTTGCTGAAGCCGTGGCGTCGAAGCTTGCTGGTAAGCGGTAGGGTTCGCTTGCGTCGGATCTCGAGCCGGCCGAAGTCGTGGGGCCAGAATGAGTTGCGCCCCTGGGGCATAACTCATTCGGCCGATCGGTTGTCGTCCCTCGATGAGTCGCGCCCCTGGGGCGCGACTCATTGTGCAGGTCATGCGGTAATCGATTTGACGGACTCGTAGAAACAGGGGCCCTTGAAAACGCCGGAAATGCCCAGCGATTTGCAAAATGCGCCGATTTGGCGGCATTCCTCGTCGGTGGCGCCATCTATGAGCATGACGCGGGGTTTTCTTAACGACGATTCGGAAGTCCCCAGGTTCGCTGTGGGTTCGGAAGGATCGAAGGTTGTGGCAGCGTCAATCACCGCGGGCTTGGGGATGGCAGCGTTGGACTCCGGGATTTCAAGGGCTGTGGCGTCAGGTGCCGTTGGTGTGGCGCTGGGGTTTCTATCTGTATCCAAGCCGCTGTTCGAATTGCCCTCTTGTTCAAGGTCTGCCTGCTTATGTGCCAAGCGCGCAGCTTCGAGGGCAGCTTGGCGTTGTTCAGCTTGGCAGAGTTGCCGGTCCAAGCCGAAAGCCGCTTCGACATCGAGCGTGCGCCAGTATTCGGATTTCGCCTCGGCCGCATGCCGCAATCCCGCTTCGTCAATTCGGCGCTCATCTCGCATGATGCGACTTACGATGCCGTCAAGCTCCAGCTCAACGCTGTCAAGCGTGGCGCTTTTGTTGAGCCACGAGCTTCCATAGCGCTCGAAAATGCGCTCAAAAGGTACGAACGCCTCGTCAAATCCATCAAGCGGAAGCGCGATGGGCGCGGCTACGCGCTCGTAAAGCTCTTTGATGGTGAGTTTTTTGGCGTTTCGCTTTTCTTTGTCGAGCGCAATGCGTCGCGCCTTAAAGAGTCCGTGAAGTTCGAGCGCGGGTTCCATGAGCTCATCATAGCGCCGTTTTGCCACGTCAAGCGGTGTCCGATAGTCGCGGTTGAGTCTTTTTCTACATTCGTCGGCCTCGCGAATCGCAGCCGAAATGTTGCGCTCGCACCGCCGCGCCTCGGTGTAGCTCATGCGCTCGATAGCGTTTGGGTCGACGAGCAAATCGCCATACACGGTAAGCGCTTCGTCGATGGCGACCGTCAAGTCCTCGATATCGCGTTGGATGCCGCTCATGTCGACTTCGAACGATTTGCTCGAAATCATGAGGTCCTGCTCGAGGACCTGCGCATCGACTTCCTGCGGCTGCTGGAAATCTATCCCGTTCATGTGCTCTCCTTCGCATCGATTGCGCTATGGACTGGTACGAGTTTCGCGAGGCTCAACCGAGCTTTTCGGGTTTCCCGTGGCGTGTCCGTAGTTTAGTGAAGTGTAGTTCAAATGAGGGAAGAAATCCCCTTCGCGCCCAATGAGTTTCGCCCCTGGGGCGCGACTCATTTGGGGGTGCGGGCTTGGCCTGCGGCATGAGTTTCGCCCCTGGGGCGCGACTCATTTGGGGACGCGAGCTTGACTTGCGAAATGAGTTTTGCCCCAGGGGCGAAACTCATCTCCATTGAGTGCGAAGTTTTCGCAATCGCGAGTTAAGCGTCTAGGGTTGTCGAAAATGATGGCATCTCAGATACTGATGTGGTGCTTGATGAAGATAGGATAATGGAGGCGATCATGAATGTAACGGCAATTCTGTTCGAAGGTTTTGAAACGCTCGACATGTTCGGACCTGTTGAGATGCTCGGCGCTTCGGGGCAGTTCGAAACCAAATTCTACTCCCTCGAGGGCGGTGTCGTTACGAGCCATCAGGGCGTCCCGGTACAAACTGAAATGCTTGACGAGGCACATGAGCCCGAGGTGCTGCTACTTCCTGGGGGCATGGGTGTCTACGCGATGCTCGAAGACGACTCGTTCATCGAGCGCCTTGCCGAGCTTTCGAAGAAAGCAACATATGTGCTCTCGGTGTGCAACGGCGCGTTCCTCTACGCGAGAGCCGGCGTGCTCGACGGTTGCCGTGCGACAACGTACAAAGCGCGCATGGATCGGGCTGAGGAGATGTTTCCCCAGGTTAAATGGGAGCGAAGCGCTCGATGGATCGTCGATGGCAACATTTACGTATCGTCGGGAGTCTCGGCGGGCACCGACATGGCACTCGGGTTCATAGCTGACGTTTGCGGGCGCGATTGTGCCGAAAAGACAGCACGCTACGCTGAATACACCTGGAATTCGAATCCCGAAAACGATCCGTTCGCCTGCTAGCGCTTGGCGCGCCCAATAAGTTTCGCCCGGGGGCGAGGCTCATTGGGAATTTGCATACTTAGCGAGCCGCGCCCGATAAGCGTGCATCTCGGTGAGGCTCGTTTTGGGGTTGCACGCCCGATGAGTCTTGCCCCAGGGGTGATGCTCATCGGGCGCACTGAAAAGCTACTTGCCGCTTTCGCAACTAGTTTGCAGCGGAAACCTTCGAGTCGACATGCATGCCCATGCCAGCAGTATGCGACGAAACCTCAGAGGCCAGGTACAGCGCCGCATTGGCAACTTCCTCGGGTTTCGCATAGCGCTTGTCCATCGCATATTGGCCGGCGAGCATGGCCTGCGCCTCTTCGTGGGTCATGGTATCGCCAAAGAAATCTTTCTCGATGCGCAGCATCATCGGCGTGTCAACGGGGCCGGGGCAGATGTAGTTGACGTGCACGCCAACCGGGCCGAGCTCCATCGCGACGCACTTGGTGAGGCCGGCG
>CADBQL010000134.1 GCA_902796815.1 uncultured Coriobacteriaceae bacterium
ATGCGCATCGGGCATCTTCGACGATCCGTCTATCGGAATCTTTTCGAACGTGGCATGGCCTGCGCGCTTGAACCCATGGTAATACTTGACGCAACCTTCACCCGAGCCCTTTTGGTCATAGGCGACGTAGTGAGCCCAACCGTCCACGTTGACGTTGTACAGATGGTAGGGCACGTATACCGCCTGCATGTGCTCGAGCGATGCACTGAACTTCCGCGAGAGGTACCACCTGTGCTCGAAATGGCGCCGCATCTGGGCCTCGGCCTGTTCGCGCGTGATGGAGAAAGGAAGGATCCAATCGGGGATGGTGTCGGCAGTTGCAACGCCGGACGTGAGCATGTTGTTGCCGCAGTAAGGGCACGAGGTAGATACCGTGCTCTGATCGGCAATGACATCAGCCCCGCAAGAGGGACACGAGTAGCGCACCACCGTCTTCGCTGCCGCTGTTCCCTCGTGCTCGATTTCCCAAGGCGCATTGTCTAGGAACTGGTCCACGGTTTTGACGTGCTGGGTTTTGCGCACCTTCGCATCAGCGCTTATCGGGATGGCCTGATCGGCCTCGCCCTGTCCGAAAGCGCTGCCGCATGAGGCGCATTCCAACAAGCCACTTTCCGCACTGTATGCCAGAACGCCGCGGCAATTGGGACATTGGTACGTGACGGCCTGGGTCATGGGCGTCTCCTCGCGATTGCGTGATGGATAGACGAAATACAGTATGCCATATTCCGCTGATGGCGCAGTTCATATCGTCGCCGCTATCCTGGGACGTCCTCCCCGCACTCCCACACAGCATGTGGCCCACGGTCGCATCCTGGGTAAAAACCACCTCGACATCGGCGAACGAAAACGCCCCCGCCTCCCGCGACGGAGCGTGACGAATCGTGACGGCGATTGTGACGCTGGTTGTGGAGGCACCCGCGCGCGCCCTCTCCCGCGCCAACTCCCGTGGCATCATGAGAAAAGCAAAGACGGTTGAACAGAGCAGAACAGAACCGTCTGACCTGGCTATTGCGCCTCCCTACACATCCCACCAAATTATGGCAGCCTTGGTAGCGATGCAAAACTCAACGCCACCGTCAACAGGCTTTAGGAACGGCGCGACATTGAGAGCGAGTCGTTCCATGTCGCCCTCGGACCGCTCGGGTTTCAAAGCGGCTACCCAAGCTATCGCCTCTTCCTCGGAAGCAAATGTCTTGCGGAACCTTTCAGGAAGTATGCGGATGTTGGGATCGTAACCTGCTAGGAAGGCCTTTTCTGCAATCTTCAGGTAAATCGATTGTTTGGCGTCTGGTCCGTCTGGACGAGGGCCAGAACCGCTGAAGCCCGAAGACATCCCCATGGGGCCACCCATGCATTGAGTCCCTGCTTCCTGTTTGATTGCATTTGAAACCTCGCGAGAGCCTCCGCGATCGGGAATACTGCCATCACCACATCCGCTGAATAGCACACCCAATAACGCGGGTATAGAAGGCGCGTTCGCGAATATCTGAACTCCCACCGTGCGTCGCGCGAGAGCAGAGAGTTTCTCCGTATCCATCATGGCTCCACACCGGCTAGCGATTACCACGTCGTGTTGATGCAGATTCTGCTTCGGGAGCACGTGATTCCAGTCGAGCAATCTGAAATCGCAGTTGTCGCTTACGCCCATCGCGGCAGCATTAGCCCGTGCATGCGCAAGCATCTTCTCGGCTGAATCGATGCCCGTCACGCGCGCACCCCGCTCCGCGCACAGAACCGAAACCCTGCCCGGCCCGCAACAAACATCTAACACGCTGTCCATCCCGCTCACTCCGATTGCATCCAGATAAGAACGCGTATCTTCCAGCTCGCAGAATACGAATTCGCTGTACATATCAGCCTGATCGTTCCAATCCACTCCACGCTCTCCCATCCGTTTGCCTTGCATAACAACTCCATTTCTGCTCGATTGTCTAATTAGCTAAATCCAAGTATATATCAAATAAAACATAATACTCTACAGCGTCGAACCAGGTTGCCATGCCCGCAAATTGTTGCGTAACAAGAAACGCGGAGTCGGCTTTACCTTCTTCTTGCAAGCAAAAGCACGACGGCTTTCGAGGAGACGAGAACGATGACGATCATGACGGCAAACCAAACAGCTCTGGCGACCAAGAACAACACGCTCAGCCTCAATCTCACGACGCTTGCCCTCGCTGCTTACATGGCAGCCGTGCAGGAGCAGGCGGTAAGCCCCGTACTCGTCGCCCCGACGATTTCGACGCGCGTCGTCAACGCCTCGACGATTTCGGCAACCGAGCAAACAGCCCCCACATTCTCAACTCCAGTGGTGGCAGCGCCCTCGATCAACACGTGGACTCTGCACTAGACGGACGATCGGGTAGTCGAGCGAGCAATGGGACGAACCCGAGACTTTCGTTGGCTCCACTAAACACGCTTTGCGTTGTAGATACACCCTCGCGGGAAAACGCAGTATGTCGATAGCAAAAAAGGGAGGCTGCTCTTCTCACAAAGAGCAGCCTCCCCGGCTTTTAATCAGCCCAAACGATCCTGCTGTGATGCTTGCGCACTCATGGCTAGCCTAGACGAGCTGATGTTGCTTGCGGTTGTTTGGCAATCACCTTAGATGAGCAACGTGCCCTCATCGGTGCGAACGCCGCATTTCGCATGCATGTAGAAGCCCCACTGGATGTGCTTCGAAATATCGCAGCGAGAAGCCTGCGCGGTTCCACCGCCGTTGAAGTCGGCCAGATGGTACGGATCGTTGAACGAACGGCTGTAGTGCTCGTTGTAGAGCACGATCGGCTCGTTGTTCACGCTGACGCCGATGGACAGGTAGTAGAAATCAAACGACAGCTCCTTGACTGCAGCTTCGCCGCCAACGCGCTTGACGTTCATGACGCCGGTCCACTGCTTGCGGTCATGATGCTGCTCCCAGCGGCTCTCGACGTCGAGCATGCCGGTCGCCTCGACCTTGATACCGCAGCCCTCTGCGGTCTTGGTTACCGTGCCCTTGCCCTGAAGCGAATAGTTGCCGTCACGTGTTGCTTCGTCGCAGCCAATTGCAGGCAGGTACGCGCGCAGGATTTGGATTTGCTCACTGGTGAGAACGGTACCTGCCGGGCAGGATTCCATGATTTCCTCGACCTTCGCGTAGATCTCTTCCTCATCCTCGGGCACATCGATCAGCGTTGAAGGATCCTCATTGTAAAAGTCGCCAATAGCCGTGTAGATTTTCTCCATGGAACAAATCCTTTCTCGAGAAGATGAATCGATGGGTTGCATTCAATACCCTGTAAAGAATTATATTCATACAACTATATTGTTGTAGTAGTATAAGTATTGTATTTGGTTATGGCTCGCTGATGCTGCATCGATTCCTTTTTCTATGCAGTTCATCAGGCATCATAGGAATTGATTACGAGTTTGAACGAAGATTTCAGATATTTGGTAGCTATAGCTGAGCATGGCTCCATAAGCAAAGCTGCTCGAGTGGAAAGGATTTCGCAGCCGGCGCTTTCGCAACGCCTCAAGCGGCTGGAATCCAAGTTTGGCTGTGATTTGTTTGATCGATCGTCACAGCCCCTTGTCCCCACGGAGATTGGCGAAGTCGTTATCAGCTATGCTCGGCGCGCGATTGCCGCCGAAGCTGACATGCGCCGCGATGTGAGAAATGCTCTCGGCAATCGGAAACGGCGATTGCGCGTCGGCGTTTCGATGCCCCGCGCAAATGCGCTTCTTGCAATTCCCATCGTGGAGTTTCATGAGTCCTACCATGGCTGCACGCTCGAATTGCGTGAGGTGGCCTCATTCGAGGAGCTTCACAATGCGTTTCTCGCAGGCGATATCGATTTTGCTTTGGCCACGCCCATCCTTCCTGATTCTCAGTACTATGAGCTCGAAGTGCTCTGCCGCGAAAAGCTCGTAGTAGCCGTATCCGAAAAGCTGAAGGTGCCTGCCCTCGGTCAAGCTACGAGCAATGTCCGCGTCGGTCAACTAGAAGGGGTTCCGTTCGTGCTACCCACATGCGGCCAGTACTTCGACCCCATCATCAGCCATCTCATCGATCGAAGAAACGTGCAGCTCGACATCGTCGTACGTGACTGCGATGCACAACTTGCGCTTTCATTGGTCGAAGACGGTATGGGCGCGACCATCGTGCCCTCAACATATGTCGTGGGCAAAAGCTCGCTGAGAACGTTCGATATCGCTGATGTCGATGCAGGCAATACGCTGCGCTACATCCGCCAGCGGGGGAAGCCCGCTTCCGTGGAAGAGCGCCGCTTTATTGGTATCGTGCATGAGCATATTGCCACGTGCGGGCTCTAGTGGCAACGTTGGCCACAAGCAAGCGCAAGGACCCCGAGCTTTTCCAAAAAAACGCATGACAGTGCAATGTGGCGCGCGATTTTCGCACACAAAAAAATTCACAATTCGCATTTCCGCAGGTCGCAAAAATTGTGAAGGATTTTTTGTGCGTTAATTCACAAAGCAAAACGCGCGCATCTGCGCCTCGGTGCGCCTCAGCAACCTTCGATCGAATCGATCTCGAGTTCGTTGCCGTACAGAAGCTCGGTACGAGAGCCGCCACAATGCGGACAAATCCTGCCATCTGGGACGGTCTTGTACGACTTGCCGCAATCATTGCATACGCTTGCCGCTTCGATTTCGTAAATCTCGAGCTCCGCATCTTTGAGGAGGTCGCTTCGCTGCGTTGCCCAAAGCCATGCATCTTCGAAAAAATCGGTCACGACACCTGATACCTCGCCGAGGCTGACCGTCACCTTAGCAATTCGCGACAGGCCATGCTCGCGTGCCGCGTCCTCGAGAAGGTCGACCATATGAAAAACGACGCCCAGTTCGTGCATGTCTTCTTTCAACTTTCTCTTGCAAATGCACAACGTAAGAACAAGTTGCTCCCTCGTGCGCAATTGCAGAAACGGCGGCTCGCTCGCATCTTTCGAGAAAGCCGACATATTCGCAGTTACTCTTTGATACGGGCAAGCTTTTGAGATACCTTACCAGGTGTACATTGTTGAGCGCAATCGAGACGATTCGATTGCAGCAATATAGCAGCTTCCTGGGCATGAATCTAAGAAGAGAGTGGACGCATGGCAGAACAACACTGGGCTACACCCGAAACCGAGCACGGCGAGGGGCATCGCGACCCCAAGCGCAACCAGGGAAACATCATCGTGGAGGTCTTCAGCCAACCCGAGGACGCGAAGACGAAAGAAGAAAGCGACCACCCAGAGCTCTGGGAACCCAATTACGTATGGCGGCCCACCAAAGCTTATCGCCCTGACGAACCCATGGACCCGTACGTGCCCGCCACCAAGCTCGATCCCGCCACGCGGCCCGAAATCATGAAGCTGGCAAAGATGATGATCGACCGCATTCCGAAGAAGCTCGGCATTCAGAAAATCACAGCCGAAGACCCGGAATGCTGGGGGCTTCTTTCTATTTTCACCGAAGAGACGGCTTTCATCGCCAACCACATGGGTATACGGCACCCCATGACGATGGAACAGATCGCCGAAGCATGCGACTGGCCCTTGGAAAAGGTCGAACCGCTCGTAAACCACATGGCACAGGTGGGCAATCTGGAGTACAACTGGGAAAACCTCGACGGTACGAATCCCAGCCACGAAAAGCGGTTCTCCCTACCCGTGCAGCTGCCCGGCATGGGCGAGTTCTACGCCATGAACGAAGCTGCCCTCGAGGAACATCCCGAGATGAGCACCTACTTCGAGCGCATCGCGTTTCTGGGTCCTTCGATGATCGCCGACATCGTCCCTCCAGGAGGCGGCGGCGTCGGCATGCACGTCGTTCCCGTCGAAAAGGCAATCGAGCAGGTGGAATCATCGGTCGATGTCGAGCATCTATCGCATTGGCTCAAAAAGTACGACCGTTTCTCATCGGCTGTGTGCTCGTGCCGCATGAGCGAGACCGTACGCGGCGTGAACACGGGAGACGACCCCGAAGGCTGGTGCATCGGCATCGGCGACATGGCCGACTACGA
>CADBQL010000135.1 GCA_902796815.1 uncultured Coriobacteriaceae bacterium
GGACCTTTGCATCGCGGATGAAGCGGGTCTCACGCGGATAATAGATTACGTCTGCAACCGCCATGCCGGATTTGATGAGCTCGGCTGGCACGGGCGTTTCGTCGTTTTGTTCCCCCATCCCGACGGACGAGGCGTTGACGAGGATGTCGGCATTCTGAATGCAACTGCCCATTTTGGAAGAATCCGCCAAATCGTGCAGAGCGATACTGCAATCCGTTGCAGCCATGACGCGCTCAGCGAGTTCAAGCGCCGCCTTATGGCTCACACCGCCAGCGCGCGCGAACACGTCGATATGCGAAACTCCGTCGAGCGCCGCCTGCGCCATGATTGCGCTTCCCGCTCCTCCCGGGCCGATCAGCACCATGCGGGAACCCGAAACTTGCACGCCATGTTTGGCCAGGTTCACGATGAATCCCTTGCCATCTGTGTTGAAACCAACTATCTTGCCATCGGATTTCTTAACGACATTCACCGCGCCAATGAGCTTGGCCGCAGCATCTAACTCATCTAGATAAGGGATGATCGCCTGCTTACACGGCATAGTCACGTTGAAACCATCCCAGCTTTCCATAACCCTGAATGCAGCGACGATACTTCCCAAATCTTCGTTTTGCACGTCGAAACACACGTAGACCGCATCGATCCCCAAAAGCTCGAACGAGAGGTTGTGCATTGCCGGAGAGAGCGAATGCTCCGTGGGATTTCCCAACAAGCACACCAAATGCGTACGTCCGCTGACATCCAGCTTGCAAGCCATGAGCCCTCCTCCGCCTACAGCCGAATGAGTCGCGCCCCTGGGGCAAAACTCATTCTTTTCACGATGCCAGCCATCTTACCACGCAAGCAAGCTCGACCCTTCCGCTGCGAGTGCAATTGCGAAAACAGGCCGCAGGCTTACAGGCTGAAACATCATGCAGCTCGTTTCCGCAACGCGTCTTACTTCTCGGGAAAGAACGCCTCGAGCGCTTCGCGATCCGTTGGCTTGCTGGCAAGCGACCCCACGACCATTAGCACGAGCGCGACCGTGATCCCGATTGTGATTTGATGCAGACCGGCGATCTTGAAGCCGAGCGCCATGGCAACACAGTAAGCCAGCGTGCCGCCGCCCATCGACAGCAGCGCGCCCGTCGCATTTGCGCGCTTCCAGAACAGAGCGCCCACGAGCACCCAGCAAAACGCTGTTTCCAAACCGCCGAACGCGAACATGTTGATCTTCCAGATGACCTCGGGCGGCACGATGGAGAGCGCAAAAACGACGATGCCGATAACGAACGTTACGACCTGACTCGAGCGCACGACGGTTTTTTCGGTCGGATGAGTGCCCGCAACCTCGGTACGATGCAGCCACAGGTCCTTGATGATAGCTGACGAGCTGGCAATGAGCAGGCTCGATACCGTGGAGATGGACGCCGCGATGGGGCCGATGATGGCGATACCGGCAAGCCATGGCGGAAGGCTTTGCACGATGGCGGTCGGGATGATGTTGTCCACGCTTCCGCCGTAGTCCTCAAGCGTTCCCGGCAAAATGCCCGCCGACAGCACGCCGAGCGAGGTCACGCCAATCATCATCGCACCGCAAATGACCGTGCCCCATATCATGGCCTTGTGCAACGATTGCGTATCCTTGTAGCTCATGGTGCGCACGACACTCTGAGGCAGGCAGAACGTGAACACGCCAACGAGCAGCCACTGCGTGAAATACAGGCCGATGGGCATGTTGCCACCAGAAAGCGGTTCCATCATTTGGGGATGATTGGCGGCTATCGTGTCCATGATGTTTTCGTAACCGCCACCTGCAGACAAGATGCCGCCTGCCAGCACGAGGATGCCGACGATCATGGCGATACCACAGAGCGCATCCGTAAACGCCACACCGCGAAATCCGCCGATGGTCGTGAACAAGATGCACGCGATGCCGAATATGGCCAGGCCCATAAGGTAGCTGTATCCGGTGACCGCCTCGAAGAGCTTGGCACCCCCGACGAACTGGGCAATCATGGTCGTCGCGAAAAACAACACGATTATGAGCGCCGAAAGCGTGGCCAGAACGTTTGACTGGTAGCGCTCGCGGATAACATCGATGATGGTGACGGACCCCAACTTGCGGCTGACAAGCGCCATCTTTTTGCCCAAGATACCGTACAGCAAAAACAGCGCCGTCACCTGCACGGTTGCCATGTACACCCAACCCCAGCCAATCGACCATGCCTGACCGGGGCCGCCGACGAAGCTCGATACGCTACCATACGTTGCAATAGTGGTCATAGCCAGTACAAACGGACCGAGCGTGCGATTGCCCAGGAAGTACTCGCTGATGAAGCCGCGCGTTCCCGAGATTTCACCATCAACGGCCTGACGGCGCGCGAGCACGGCCACGACCAGCGCCACGACGAGGAATAGCGCAACGGGAAGAAGTCCTGCCAAGCTAGTCAACGCTTCCTCCCTTCTCCGCAGAAGGCTCTTCGTCCAAGTCAAAGCCTACAAAAACCTTTTTGGCCAAAACCACTACGACCACAATGGAGCAAATCCAGGTGCCGATAGTTCCGCCTATGACCCACAACGGCGTGTGGAAAACCTGTATGTCTAAACCAGCCAGGCCAAATCCGCACAAGCACCACACCGAAATGGTGATGACCAAAGCAATCACTGTCGCAAGCGCCTCCTTGTTGGCTTGCTCGTGTTTCTGCTTGTAAGAAAGCATCGCCAAGTCCCTTCTCCTCGAGCGTTACCCTCCCCGAGGCTGTCCAAGAATGAAACTCCCGAAAACCGACAACGAACCCTTTGAGCCACGCGTCCGAAGCTCGCCAAAAAGGAGCCCCACCTGCCTGAGAAGCCCATTGCGGCAGCTACGACGCAACTTGGAGCAACGAATCGAAGCTTTCGATGAATCTCAACTGCGCAGCGCATTATAGCGGCCCTTCCAGTTTGATAGACTATATAATACATATATGTAGGGTTTTGTAGGGTTCTATTCCGTGGCTACATGGCAAAGCGAGCAGCATCTCATTGCAGCCTCACGAGCACGCTTCGGTAAAACCCACTAAGAAACGCGAAAGAAAACGGCGAACCATGCACCTGAAAACGCAGAAGCGCAACGGGCGGGCTTACCTGTCGGTCGTTCAAAACTACCGCGACGGCGGCAAAATCAAATCGCGCACCGTCGAAACAATCGGCTACGCTGACGAGTTCGCGGATGCGTATGACGATCCCATCGCCCATTTTCGCAGCTATGTAGACCAGCT
This sequence comes from uncultured Coriobacteriaceae bacterium, assembly GCA_902796815.1. Lineage (GTDB taxonomy): Bacteria > Actinomycetota > Coriobacteriia > Coriobacteriales > Eggerthellaceae > UBA9715. The sequence goes on from CADBQL010000135.1 coordinate 3,243, forward strand.
GAACAGGAATACGGCGCGTCAAGACCAACCCATCGAATTCTCGTTCGACTCGAATCACGAAATCGACATGGCTGCCGCCCCTCCTGCGCGCCTTGGAGCATCCATCGCGCTGGGGTGCCTAGACGCGTTGGGTATCCATTCCTTCTTTCGCGCCCATGCAGGATGCGAAGGCTTTTTGCCCTGCGCAGGACGCGTGTTCGAAATGCTTGCGACCGAGCGCATGATGCACGCCACGAGCAAGCGCGAATCGTGGGCTGCGCGCGCGGCGTTTCCACGAGAATGCGATTTCTCATTCGACCAGGTATACGAAGCGCTTTCGTGCTTCGCCCGCGAATCAGCGCGCATCGATGCGAAAATGCTTCGTGCTCGGAAAAAAGTCACGGGCGAGCCCGACACCGATCGAGTTTTCCTCATCTGCGGCAGTTACGCATTTCCCATCGACGGTGGGTCCAGGCGCGCAAGCATTGCTGTGGCAATCGATGGCGGCGGCATGCCACTTGGATTTCATGCGATCGACGGAAGATTAGAGCCTGCGCAATTCAGAGAAGCGGTTGATGAACTCAAGGAACGGCTTGAATCATCGCGTGCCGTCGTGATTGCGGGCGGTCTGCGCGACCTGGAGCCCACCATCGCCGAACTTGCAGCAACGGACGATGGATTCGTTCTATACCAGCGCGATTTCAGAAACTCGCCCAACCTGGCAGCTTGGGCCGACGACGAAAGCGGCTACGCTTCGATGAGCGCAGGCGTGTTCATGAAGGAGCGCGTCACGAATCGCACCCTCACGCACGGCGAACAGCTTCCCGTGAAGGAAGTCGTATTACGAGGAGGCGGCTACGCGACAAATTACAGCCACGCCATGCTGGTCTCAAGCGAGCTCGATTTAAGCGGCGCGGCAATCGTGCAACTCTACCGCGAGTTATGGCGCCAGGCTGAGCCGTTTCAGCCGCTTGAAGCCGACTTTTCCTCGATGCCCTACCCCACCTCGGCGCAAGACCATATACGGGCGCACTTCACCGTGTGTTACACAGCCTTTTTCGCCTTGAGGCTGCTGCGTTGGAAAATGGGCGGCACCTATAACGCCGCCGACACTGCCGATGCGCTCTTGCATATGGAAGGGATCCACCTCCAGCGCAATTACTACCTGTTCAACTACAGGAGCGCAGTAACAGACTGCATAGAAGAAGCCATCGGAATCGACAAGGCGCTACGCCTGCGCACACGCGGCGATCTGCGAAGCATTCCCAGCTCGGTCAAAAGCTCGTTTGAGCCCTAAAAACGCACTCAAACGTTGCGAGCAAGTGTGGGTAACATTTGAATTCGGCATTTCGTGAAAAAAGTTCTTGCATCAAACGAGAATGTCACGTAGTATATCACTTGCTGAAAACACGGGGTGTTAGCTCAGTTGGTTAGAGCGCCGGCCTGTCACGTCGGAGGTCGCGAGTTCAAGTCTCGTACATCCC
>CADBQL010000136.1 GCA_902796815.1 uncultured Coriobacteriaceae bacterium
CCAGGGGCGCGACTCATTGTGCGGGCAGGAGTGCAACAGGAATACAACTCGTTCGTGAATGAGGGTTTTTTGCGAAGGTGGCTTGTGTCGAGCTTGAGTAGGCAGTAGAATAGCCGTTGCGTTGAAACGCATATGGACGCTTGGCTCAGCGGGAGAGCATCGCCTTCACACGGCGGGGGTCACTGGTTCAAATCCAGTAGCGTCCACCAGATTATTAAAGGTCCCTGTCTCGGGGCCTTTTTTGATACTAGGCGCACGCGGTTAACAAGGAGGTTGCCATGCTGTTTGTATGCTATCCCAAGTGTTCGACCTGCAAGAAAGCTCAAAAGTGGCTTGATAGTCGCGGGGCGACATATGAGATTCGCCATATTGTCGAGGATAATCCGACGGCCGATGAGCTGCGCGCATGGCATGCGCAAAGTGGGCTTCCACTCAAGCGTTTTTTTAATACGTCGGGCATGCTGTATCGCGAGATGGGCCTCAAAGACAAGCTGCCGGCGATGGCGGAAGACGAAATGTTCGAGCTTCTCGCAACCAACGGTATGCTCGTGAAGCGTCCGATTTTGGTGCTCGACGATGCTGTGCTCGTCGGTTTTCGCGAGGCCGAGTGGGAGGCCGCCCTGGCATAATGGCCCGCTCTCGAAGGGTAATGAGTCACGCCCCAGGGGCAAAACTCATCGGGAGTGAGTCATGCCCTAGGGGCAAGACTCATCGGGATGCGACTCAGGATTCCATTTTGTCGAGTTCTTTGGCCATGCGCCAATTGCGAAACGATTGAAATGTCAGCACTGCGAGCCACAAAAAACCCAGCATGAGCAGGGAGCCGAGGGCGATGAAAACCAGCTCGCCTTCTGAAACCGCGTAAATTACGATGGCTCCGGCGAGCATCATCGGCACCATGATGCCGTATGCTATCGTCAGCTGCAGGTATTCTTTTGTCGGCCGTTGCAGGCTGACGAGCCCGAGCACGGTCGATTTCGGGAAATCGTGGCGTTCGACGATTCCCGCGGGGTCGTCGCCGACGTCTCTATACACGGCTCCGAGCTGATCGCACCTGCTTTTTGACATGAGTCCCCACATGATGAAGAAAAGGCCCGAGCTGGCAAAAACCAGGATGCCTTCGGGCTTTCCGATTGCGACGGCTGCTACCATCATCACCACGACGGCGATGACGGCAGCGATACAAATGATGAAAATCACCCGGTACATGGCAATTTCGTCCTTGAGTCGTTGAAGTATGAACTCTCCTCGTGTCATGATGTACCGCCTTCTCGCTTCGTGTGTCGCACGCAGATCCCTGCGCGCCCCGAATGAGTCGCACCCCAGGGGCGAAACTCATGCCCGAATGAGTTGCGCCTCCCAGCACGACTCATCCAGGCGCATCGACCTACCTGTATTTCGGAACAGCGTAGGTCAGCGATGGGTTGTACCTGTTGTACGAATAGCACTCGTTCATCAAGATGCTGATGGTGGAGGGCCAATACGGGTCCGTGGCGTATTGGTGCCATCCGTATTCGAGGGTCCCGCTACTGTACAAGTAGTCCCATTTCATGCCGTAGAGCGTGTATTGCGGATATTGGCTTCGGTTGAGGTAATACTTCGAAACGAAACGCGCCGCGCCCATGATGGCAGCTTTTGGCGAAACCCATCCGTATTTGACGGCGGCGCCGCGACCGCCCGACAGGGCGTTTCCATCATATGCACCGATGCCGTAGAAATTGTAGTACACCTTTCCGTTGTAGCGAAAACCCTTCGCGAGCTTAGAATTACCCCAACCGCTTTCGAGAATGGCGTGCGCGACCAGGTAGCATTCGTTCACGTGGTACTTCTTGGCCGCTGCGACGAAGTACGCGCCTTTTCCGCGCAGCTTGCCGGTTCGCCCAGCGGCGGTGCTCGTGATATAGCGGTTGATCTGCGCCGCCGAAAGCCCCGAGTAGCCTTTCAGCTTAGCGAATTGGTAAAATTCTGGGGAGTTCGGTATGACGTTTTTGGGGTCGAGCAGCGATATTATCGTTTCGAGGCTATTCGAATTGGCGTAGGGCATCTGCCAGGCGGCCATTTTCGCCAGCGTCGTGCGCATTCTCGTGATGCTCGTCGCGTTGCTCGAGGCGGCATATTGGTAAATCGGGGCATCCTGAACCTGGATTCTTTTGATGACAGAGCGCGCACCCCAGATTTTCTTGCCGTTGACGAGCTTGTATGCGCGAACCCTGACGTAATAGACCTTGCCGGGCACGAGGTTTTCGAACCTAGTCCAACGCCGTTTCGCCGTCTTGAGCTTCACGCTTTTTGACAGGGACTTGTTTCGGGCGATTTTGAAACGATAGCCCGTCGCGCCGGCGATTTTCCTCACCTTGATTGTGGCTTGGCCAGTGGTTTTGCTCTTGCAAACTACGAATACGGGTTTCGCGGGCTTGGTTTCGGAGCCAGCGGCGAGCGATGTGGAAAGTTCGGTTTGCGACGAGCCGGTTGTGAGCGTCGCCGCGAGTGCTGTCTGCGGCGAGCCGGTCGCAAGCGTTGCCGTGAGCGTTAGGGCGAGCATTGTTGCGACCATGATCAGCGATGCGAAAACGGGCAGTTCACAGTATCTGCGCGCGATTCGGGATCGGGCATTCCGATAGGGGAGAAACGTTGTACGCATGGCGATCACCCGTGCCTTTCTGGTGTTGGCAGAGTTTTGCGGGACGTCTGGCGTTTCCATGATTGTAACCGCACAGCGTTGGCGCTGGCAACTTTCGCCATGTTTCGTTCATGCGCTATAATCGTGCCGCATGTTGATGCATACGCGCACGGCTGGCCTCGACGCAAATGCACGACGCGGGGGAAGCGCTCAAGAGGGCGCATATGAGCGCGGGCGGCTTCGACGAACTATCTACAGGGCTTTAGGCAAGAGTGATTCGCGCGTGCG
>CADBQL010000137.1 GCA_902796815.1 uncultured Coriobacteriaceae bacterium
CCGTTGCCGACGAGATTATCGCCGAGCGCGAGCGAGGCGGGCGGTTTACATCGCTGCACGATTTCGTCAACCGCGTCGATGCGAAATGCTACAACAGAAAGGCCCTCGAAGCCCTGGTCAAGGGTGGGGCATTTGACTCGACGGGCTATACGCGGCGCCAGCTCATGTATTTTATCGAAGAGACTGCGCTGCTCGACAGCGCCTCCAAGCGTCAGCGCGACCGCGACGCAGGGCAGGTCAGCATGTTCGATTTGTTCGCCGACGATGAGGATAGCGGCTTTTCGGAAGAGGTGCCGCCGCCTGATGGTGTCGAATGGCCCAAGCGTCAAAAGCTTGCCTTCGAGAAGGAAATCATGAAGATTTACGTTTCGGAGCATCCGTTGACGCCGTACGAGTCCATGATTGCCAAAATGACTAAGTTCCAAATCGGCGATTTGGTCGAGCGCACGCAAGAAATCAGGTCTGCCGTGTTTGTGGGCATGGTTTCAAACGTTGTGACGAAGCTGACCAAGACGGGCAACCGCATGGCGACGTTCACGCTCGAGGATACGTCTGGCTCCATTGAATGCATCACATTCAAGTATGCGGATATGGCCGACGTGATCGTCGAGGACGCCATCGTCAAGCTCAAGGGCAAGTTCGAGCACGGCGACCGCGGCAACCAAATCATCGCGTACGAGGCTGAAGTCATCGAGCTTTCGGAAGACGCGCTGCTCCCGCAGCAGCTCGTGCTGCGCGTGCCGTCGAGCGATTTCAACCAGGAGCGCGTCGCGCGCCTGAACCGCATTCTTGCGTCCTATCCTGGTCGCGATTGTGTGGCCATCCTGGTCGTCCAGTCCGATGGCCGAAAGTTCCGCGCCGAGCTGCCCGTGACCGTGGACTGCCACAACGTCATTCTGCGCTCCGAAATCCAGGACCTGTTCGGCGCCCCCGTTTGGAGCGTGTCATAGGGTCGTGAACATGACATAAAGTCGGGTTTTTTGTCATCAAGCAAAATGGTCGACAGTTCGTCTTGCCCGATTATGCGGGTTTTGGCGACTATAAACTGTGCGACGAGCGCGACATAAAACGTGACACAAAGTCGTGTTTTATGTCATTAAGCAAAAAGATCAGCAATTCGTCGTGACTGATCAGGAGAAGATTAGCGGGTATAAACTATGACCATTTCACTTAATGACAAAAAACACGACTTTATGTCATATATGGTACTATGGTCCGCATGGGTTTGAGACGCCTACATACGCTTGCGATGCGCATCTCCTATCGAGGAGCGGCGTTTTCGGGTTTTGCGCGGCAGCCTGAGCAGTTGACGGTGCAAGGCGAGCTCGAAAACGCATTCCGCATGCTGCTGCGCCGCGATGTTGAAACGACGTGTGCGGGGCGCACCGACGCGGGCGTGCATGCGGTCGGCCAGGTTGTGAGCTTCGATGTTTTTGCAGATGAGCTCGAAGAATTGGACGCGCGCGATGCTGGGTCGGGGCGTGAGCGCCTGGCGAGTTTTCGCCGTTCGCTCAACGCGATAACGCATGACGATATTGCGGTGCGCGAGGTATGGCAGGCAGCGGATGGCTTTTCGGCGCGCTTCGACGCGAAGGCTCGCGAGTACCGGTATTTCTTGGCGGTCGGCGCAGTGCCGCCGATGCTTACGCGCGACTTTGCCTGGCACGTGCCGGGCTCGGCGAGTGGTCTGGATGTTGAGGCCATGGAGCGCGCATCTCGCTGCCTGATTGGCGAGCAGGACTTCAAAAGCTTTTGCCGCGCATCGTCAGCGGTCGACAAGCCGACGTGCCGAAATCTTATGGAGGTGTCGTTTTCCGCCGAAACCGTGATGGGCGAAGAGCTGCTGGTCGTGCGTGTGGTCGGAAGTTCGTTTTTGCATTCGATGGTGCGCACGATCGTGGGTACGCTCGTGGATGTCGGTCGCGGTCGTCGTTCGGAAGAGTGGGTCGCCGAAGCGCTCGCTGCCTGCGATCGTACGGCGGCAGGGGAGTGCGCGCCCGCGCAAGGCCTTGTGTTCTGGAGCGTGACGTATGACTGACCGTTTTGATGCGGATTGCCAAAAGCATCCAAAGCACGCTTCCAACAGGAATCAATCACGTACAAAACCCTCTGACTATCAGGGAAAACATGTACGCAAAGCGGCGCCTGCAAGCACAAGTGAACCTTCGTGCGAAAGCGCGTCTGCTCCTGCGCCTGCGCGCTTTTCGTTCGTATGTGAAAGCCAAGACGGCCGGCTCTGCCTGTTCGAAGATGCCTGCGGTCACTTTGCCATCGTTCGTGCCGAACGCTTGGCATAGCAGGACAAAGAGCGCATGGGACAGGAGTCAGGCCCTTGTCCCATGAGACCCTCGTCCACCAGCTAGCCAATTATGGGACAGGGGTCAGGCCTTTGTCCCACGGACCCTCATCCCACGGCCCCTCGTCCCACGGCCCCTCATCCCATGGCCCCTGTCCCTTCAACCAGCTAGCCGATGAGCGGAACCGCGCGTTTGAGCTCCTCGATGATTGAGATGCCCTGCGGACAGGCCTCTTCGCATTTGCCGCATTCGATGCAAGCGCTCGGCACGTTTCTACCTGAGCCCCAATTGATCCATTCCTGGACATGTTTTCCGAACAGAATCTCGGCGTTCATGGCGAGGAAAGCGCCGCGGATGCCGACGTTTTGTGGGCAAACCTTCGCACAGTAATCGCAGCCAGTGCACGGAATGAGGTCGAACTTTCCGAACTCCTCGAGCGCAGCGTTGATGACATCCTGTTGACCTGGGGCAAACCCCTCAAATCCGCTTAGAGCGGCGATGTTGTCTTCCATCTGCTCCATCGCGTTCATGCCCGAAAGCACCGTGATGATGCCAGGTTGGTTGGCGACGAACTGGAGTCCCCAAGCGGCCGGCGACTGGGCGGGTTCAGCTTCGGCAAACACGCGCGCTACGCTGGCAGGAGGATCAGCCAAAAGGCCTCCGCGCAGCGGTTCCATGACCACGACGGGCACGTTGCGCGAGGCTGCGACTTCCATGCAAGCACGGCTCTGGTTGATGGGGTTTTCCCAGTCAAGATAGTTGACCTGCAGTTGCACGAACTCGACCTGTGGATGCGCGTCGATGATCTGACCGAGCTCCTCAGCCGTGCCGTGATGCGAAAACCCGACGTGCTTGATGAGTCCTTCTTCTTTCATCTGCGAAACAAAGTCCCACATGCCCAGCTGGTCGAACACCTGCGTACGTGCGCCGCCCGTCATGTGCAGGAGGTAGAAATCGAAATACCCCGCCCCCGTGCGCTCGAGCGATTGACGGAATTGCGCCTGCGCGTCCTCGGGCGTCGCGCAGCCGATCCAAGAGATGCCCTTCGTTGCGAGCTGGTAGCTCTCGCGTGGATGGCGCTGCACGAGTGCGCGCGCGATCTCGTCTTCGCTTCCCGTGTAAATCCACGCGGTGTCGAAATACGTGAAGCCGGCGTCCAGGAACCGATCGACCATCTGGCATATCAGCTCATGGTCGAAGCTTCCGTCCTCGAGGCGCGGCAGCCGCATGAGGCCAAATCCCAGCTTGCCGATCTCTTCGCCCAAGTAACCCATAAGACCCCCTTCTCTCGCTTGCGTGATGTGCTACTTCGTATTGTACGCGAAAGCCGCTTTCCCGTCCCGTCCTCGCCCCTCAATGAGGGAACCGCATCCTTGGAGTGGGCCATCATGCAGAATATGCTCGAATTCGATCAGAATATGCAATCCATCTTTACGCTGGCAATCGCCCGATGATATGTATTTCCAATCTGGAAAGAATCACAGACTGGAGGCGATGATGGCGAAACACATCGTGGATTTTTGCAATGCAGTCCGACTTGCGGTGGCAGGAGCGCTCGCGCTCGTGCTGATGGCGGTTGCCATCGTGGGTACGCCGTCGCCTGCCTATGCAGCGACGAATCACACGCAAGCAGAAGCGATAGCGTGGACGAACGACAAGTATTACAGCAATTGGGCTGTTGACTACGATGGTTATGCGGGAGTTCAGTGCGTTGATTTGATCTTAGCTTATTACGATTACTTGGTTGGATGGCATACCTCGGGTAATGCAATTAATTACACGAGCAATCAACTTCCTGCTGGCTGGAGCCGCGTGTACAGCAATCCGCAGGCAGGCGATGTCGTGGTATGGAATCGAGGTGCTCAAATTGGGCATGGTTCGGTAGCGTACGCCGATCCAAACTATGGGCATATCGGCATCTGCACCGCAGTGCGGAATGGATACATTGTCTGCATCGAGACCAATGCGAACGGCGTGCAAAAGGCATCGCCCTACAACCGTTCAATAGGCGGCGTAGCTTGCTACATTCGTCCTGATTTCAAAACGTCAGATACGACGAAGCCGACCGTTTCGAACGTGAGAGTGAGCAATATCGATTCAACTGGGTATACGGTAACGGCGAACGTTTCCGATAATGTGGGAGTCACCCAGGTGAAGTTTCCCAGCTGGAATAACGACCAATACAGGGGGGAAGACGCAGTTTGGCTTGTGGGGACTGTCAATAACGGGGTTGCCACGTGCCGAGTGTTGTATTCGAAGCTCAAGGGTGGCGCAGTTGATGGACGTTATATGACGCACGTTTACGCTGATGATGCTGCAGGGAATTCGGGCAGCGGAAGAATGCCTAATCTGGTTGTTCGCGATACGGCTGGTCCGTATGTCCACGATCGTGTATCAAAGAACTTTTCCGCTACGGGCTTCAGGTTCGAATTCAAGGTTTCGGACAAGTATAGCCAAGTGAAATCCGTGGCGGTTTACTCCAAAGCTGCACGGAGCAACGGAGTGGCGGTCCATGCACCATCGGCAGACTCAGCAGGTATGTATGCATGCGATATCAGGGCGTCGAGCGGTCCTTGTGAGATACAGGTAGCAATGAGCGATTCCAGGGGAAATAGCAGTACTGAAAAATTCACCGTTACCGTGCCAGCTGCGCAGACAGCCATCACCTCTGTGACCATTGCCGACCAGCTCTACAAGGGGGCTGCAAATCTTCCAGCCCCTGTGCCAACGGTCAAGGCTGGCAACAAGACACTTACGGCCAATACCGATTTTACGTATTCGATTGCTTACAACAAGGGTCACGATAACAATAAGTATGTTGGAACAGCGAAAGTGACCGTTACGGGCAAGGGCTCGTATACGGGAACCCTTACCAAGACGTTCAAGATCAAGACGGTTGCCGATAGCATGACGGTGGGCGCAGCGCTAACAGAAAAAACCGTGACGACTATCGACAAGGTTAAGACGGGCGAGAACAAGGTGCCCCAGGCGAACTCCAAGACCATGGAGACCATTGCCAAGCCGAGGGCTGAGCAGATGACCGTCAATTGGAAAGCCGTGGCGGGCGCTACGAACTACCTAGTCGGTTACAAGCGCTCAACTGACAGGCAATGGTCCTACGTCGTGTCGGGCGGCAAGACGTCGTATACCTTTAACGGTATGGTTGAGGGCAACCTTATGGAGTTTCGTGTGGCGGTTTATGATGGAACCAAGTTCGCCCGAAGCGAATGGACGCAGATCAACTGCCGCTTCTACCGCGAGATGGTCAGTCTCAAGGCAACTACCGGGGTGGCGAGGATTTCGCTGGCATGGGGAAAGGTTTCTGGCGCTACCGGCTATCAAGTGCTTCTCGGCAGAGAATCAGACTTGTCCGATGCCAAGGTCATCACCATAAAAGGAGGTTCAAAGAAGTCCGTAAAGCTTACCGAGAGCTATGGTTTGGGCGCGTACGATGGAAACGATTTCTACTATCTGAAAATGCGTGCAATCAAGACGGCCAAAAACATCAACGGAAAGACGAACACCTATATTGGCATTCATTCGCTTAGGCGAACCTGCATTATTGATGAGCCAGCATGGCTTTCTTCGGGAAGCTTCAGATGATGGTGCAAAGTCGGTTTTGCCAATAATCGGCTCGATTCGCAATGAGCAAATCCCTCGTCAGCCAGCGGTCTACGTAAGAAGTGGGTCGCTGGCTTCCCCCTCCGTTTTAATCAAGGGTGAGCCATGCTCTAAGGGTATGGCCCACCCTTGTCCATGGTCTGTAACCTCTCGCGGGATATTTACAATTGACGGCCGGGGTGAGCGAGCAATGCAAGCGGTCATCTAGTAAAATTACAAGTGATATGCTTTGTTTTTTTGAGATGCAATGAGTGTGGCTCATGAAGACTATTGCGATTTGCGACAATGACCGGGCGGAATTGCTTGTATCGAAAGAAGCAATCGAGCGCTATGCGGAAGAAAGCGGGACGGATATCGACGTCCTGCTTTTTGATGATGTGACAGTATGCTCGGAGGTCGCTGGCAGCTTTGACATTGTCTTCATGGATATCGATTTTGAAGGAGCTCCGCTTGGCATCGAGGCCGTACGGCGCATAAACGAGATTGCTCCGAACTGTCAAGTCGTGTATCTGACCAACTACCTGCAGTATTCCCTTGACGTGTACGTGACCGACCATGTGTGGTATGTGCTAAAAAGTCAGTTCGAGGAGCGGCTTCCGGAGATAATCCGTAAGATTTCGCTTATCGACGAGACGAGGCACGCCTCGATTGTCATCGAGACGAAAGGCGATGGTCGGCTTGTCAGGGTGTTGTGCAACAAAATTTACTATCTCGAACGTCGAAAGCGCGAAACGTACATCGTTATGCAAGACGGCACCTATGTCGTTCGCGATAAGCTGGCCGATTTGCTCGACAAGCTTCCCAAGATGACCTTTGCACGGTGCCACAACAGCTATGCTGTGAATCTCGAGCGCATAAGCGAGATTTTCGCTTCTGATATGCTGCTCGACGATGGTACGAAAGTGCTCATAAGCCGGAGCTACTCCAAACGCTTTCGCGAACGCTATTTGCTGTGGGCTGAGGCATGGACAGTGTGACCTAGCATTGCAACCAAGCGTGCGGAAAGATAGTGGGTGGGTTGGCAGATGAGCACGGGTTTGAGCGTTTTCCTGAATAGCCTGGCACTTATGGCTGTTGGGGCCTGCTGCGCATACATTGGATTGAACGCATGTTTTTGCAAGCGCCACTCAACTGCGGTGTTTTGGGCATACATGTCTACGAAAGCTATCGTCTGGTCGGCGCACGATGCCTTGGATTTGGCGGGTATGCTCGGTGGCGCGGCAAGTGTTCCGTGGGATTTCGCCATCGCCGTGTTTGGGGTGCTCACCTATATCGTGCTGTATTTCACATGGAATACGAGCTTTTGCAAAGTGGGCTTTGCCGGGGTTTTTGTCGACGCTTTTTCGGCATGCTCGCTCATGGCGGCTATCTACGTTTCTCACA
>CADBQL010000138.1 GCA_902796815.1 uncultured Coriobacteriaceae bacterium
CTTCGAGAAGATGGACGGCTACAAGTCCGTCGCCCTCTTGCTGGTCGACGACTTCATGACCACCCCGATATCCACGCAGAACTCGGTCGACCTGTTCGAGATCATGGAGGCGCGGGAGGGCCGCTGCGCGACCGTCATCGCCTCGCAGCTCGAGCCCAACGAGTGGTACCTCCGCATAGAAGGCGAGCTGATGGCGGATTCCATCCTCAACCGCATAGCGACCGGCGCCCGCTACATCGACCTCGAGGGTCCGAACATGCGAGAGTACTTCGCGAAGAAGAAGCAGGCTGGATAGCGGTACCAGAAACAGCTTACCCGCGGTACCGCCTTTTGCTGATTGTCGGTACCAAGCCAGGTGATTGGCGGTACCACGGGAGGTTACTACTCACGATGAGTGGAAAATAACCTGGTATAACCAGGAAATCGGCTGGAATGATAACGATGCAACGACGGGTGAACCTTGGACTGGCACTGTTTATGTAAAGGCAAAGGAAGATTATCTTGGTGGCAACTTGATTGCGACCAACGATGGAAATGCACAAATCGAACCAACAGGACTTAAACTGGTTATCAATGGGACGTCCGAAACGAATTGGCGTCCGCTTGAAGGCATGACGCCAGTTGACCTTCCCGTTCCCCGCGTCAATGTCCATAACCTAGAGACGGATGGTAATGAGACGACTTGGACGGTTTACAAAGGAACATCCGTGACCCCGAAGGACCAGATTGTGGCGCTCTGGAATGCCATTCCTGTGGAAGAAGTTGTTAGCGAGACTGCTGGTGGTAACCATAAGGTGACAACAGGACAGACAGCTAATGTTGGCACTAACGGTGAAGGGGAAACATTCAAACTTGCGGATTTGCTGACAGAATTGGGCAGCACTTTTGATATCAATAGTTTGATTGACAATCTTGGTACTGGTGAAAATGCGACTGTAACATCCGATCCGATTTCATATACCGCATATGGTCATGAATCCGGAACAATCACGGTTACGCTGAAAAGAGAAGTCGGCACCGCGGCGGTGACGCAACATAACGCCGAGTCAGTGGGTTCTCGCGTTGAAAAATACAGCCTGACCGTGACATATCAACCTTACTCAGAAAACGTGAGGGAAAGTAAGATCGCTACAAATCAGGAGTCTGGTTATACCGACAATGCGAATCACCATAACGGGCAGGCTGGTCGTGGAGCCGAGGAAACTGGAACTATGACCAGTACGAACGCGCACACAATTAACGTATTTCAGAAGGGAGTCAAGGTCACTAAGGTTGATCTAACAAATCCTGATAAGAAATTGACAGGCGCAGTTTTTGAGCTGTTCCGTGTAGATACAAGTGGAGATGCAGATGTATCGGCATACAATCTCCCTGAGGGCAATTATTCCAAAAATGGCAGCGATCTGGCGGTGAATGCGAACGGTGAAATCGTGATAAATCCTGTGATTCCCGATGTGGACACTGCTGTGTCAGGCAAAACGCTATACCTTCCAAATATTACTGTTGGGGCGACAGAGAATGCAAGCCACAACACGGTATTCTACCTTGTCGAGAAAACGCCTCCAACGGATAACGGAATTCAATATTCCAATATGCCCGGAGCGATTAAACTCACGATGACGCTTACAGAAAACAAGGGAACGAATGCCGATGCAATTCTCTATGATTGGGCGCAGACAGCAGTAATAACTGCGGAAGAATATGGGAATGGGGCAATCACATATCTGATAAGCGATGGCGAAACAAATAACATTTATGCCTATCGTCTTAAAAATGGCAGGCCTACTGACATCACCCTGATTAAGACAGATAAGAAAACGCACAATTCCATTTCGGGTGCTAAGTTTCGTTTGATTCGAGAATCAGAGAATGTGGATCTTACCAAGTTGACGATCATGGCAATTACGGGTGGCGGAACAATAATTCCAGAAGACTATGATCTCAACGGTACACCAATTAAAGTAGTGACAGTACCGGAAGGCGGAATCAAGATTGCGGGATTAGTTGATGGTGCATATACGCTTTATGAGGTGGCAGCACCAGCAGGATACATTATCACCAATCAAGGAAAAGCCTTCGAAGCCGAAAACGGCACGATAAAGAATCATACCGATGAGGCTGATGGGATTAACTTTGAGGTTGAGAACGAGCCTGGTACCGCTCTCCCCAACACTGGTGGCCCCGGCACTAACCTACTCTACCTCTTAGGTAGCGCACTAATCGGCCTTGGAAGTGCGGGAATCATTATAAAGAGAAGACGGAGAGAAGCGGCGTAACAAAGTTTACTGGAAGAGCTGGTCTCAGAAATGGGACCAGCTTTTTTCTTAGAAGAGAAGCAATTTAACAGAGTTACGCAACGCGCAGAACGCAGAAGCCGCGGCCGGTGTGGGACGGATTTCGCCATTTGTGGCATTCAATCAGAGATAAGGTCAGATTCAGGCAGTTCGCCCAAAATGTTCGTTTCGCGACGATTGTGTGAGTTTTGCGAAATAGCGTATAATGGCCGTGACCTCAAAAACGCAGCATAAACACAGAATAACGAGGTAAACATGGATATTACGCGTTTGCGGACCGTTGGCGTGCCGTTGGCAGCCAGCTTTTTATTTGCGTGCAGCATTACGGCGTTCGGCGCGATGGTACCGTCCGAGGCGTTGGCCGACGATTTGCCGAAGGTCGAAATCCCCAAGAAGTATCAGGAAGAAGTCGAGCGCACGACCGCTGCGTACGAGGACGCGCAGAAGAAGGTCGATGACGCCGAGGCTGCCATCAAAGCGAATCGCGAGGATATCGCTCAGATCGAGAAGCAGATTCCCGAGCAAAAGGAGCGCACGGCGCAGGCCATTCGCGACCAGTACAAGCTTGGGAAGCAGAGCGGCAACGTAATCGAAGTGCTGCTCGACTCGGGCGATATCAGCGACGCCATCTTGAAGGTCGACTACATCAGCCGTGTTTCGGAAGCAAACGCAGCAGAAATTGATAAGCTCGCGGATATGAAAGGCGAGCTCGAAAAGCACGAGAAAGACCTCGTGAAAGCCGAATGGGATGCTAAAGAAAGTGCAGCTAAGGCCAAAGATGCGCTCGATGCTGCCAAGGAAGCTCGCCAAGAAGCCCAGCGCAAAGCCCAGGAAGAAGCGCGTCGCCAGGCTGAACTGATTGAGCGTGCTCGTCGGATAGAAGCCGCGAAGGCCGAGGCGCTCTCGCAGGCGATGACGCAACGTCCCGGCTTTTCCGAAGAAGAGGCTAACGAATCAACGTCAACCGATGGCGACGGTACGTTGGAAGCGGGTTTCGTCGAGGAATCCAGCGAGGAGGACTCGTCGTCAGTCGATAACGTAGCCAATGATGTTGCTGACGATGTCGAGGCCGATATGCCCGAAGACGTCATCGGCGACGCTGCCGATTCCACGGACGACATCGCGGCGGACGTGGTAGCCGACAGCGCCCAAGGCGAGTCTAACGACGAAAGCGTCGAAGATACGGGTGACACCGAAATCGTCGATGGCAACGAAGGCTCAGATGAATCCAGCGATTCAGATGCAGACGCGTCTGATGCTGCTGGAGACGAAGGTCTTGGCGGCGATGCAGACGCTGCTACAGAGGAAGATTCTTCTGACTTGGATGACGAGTCATCCGTCGTCGTCGAAATGTATGGCAACGATAGCGCCAACGCAGATCTTTCGGTTGCCTCGGATGGTGCCAACGGCGCAGCTGATGGCGAAGAGCAAGAGTTCGACAACAGCATCCCGCTGTCGATGCCGACCGACGACGGTGCAAACTGGAAGCTCGACAAGGACGACTTCGTGAAGGAATGGGGCCCTCGAATCGACAACTACCTGGCAGGCTCTGCTTTGGCAGGCCAGGGCAATACATTTGCGAAGGCCGCATGGACTTACGGAATCGATCCGCGCTGGTCACCGGCGATTTCCAACACCGAAAGCTCGCGCGGTGCCATCTGCTTCAAGCCGCACAATGCGTGGGGCTGGGGCGATTCAAGTTGGTCGTCGTGGGAAGAAGCCATCGATGCGCACGTGGCGGGCCTTTCTAAGGGCTACGGCTACACCATCACCGTGGCAGGCGCCCAGACGTATTGCCCACCCAACTGGGTACACTGGTACAACGACACCATCAGCGAGATGAACCGCATTTAGGCGAGGGCTAATTTGGACAGCCTCGAGGGGCATGCATGGCAGGGCTTCGAAGCAGAATAGGTTGCATTGCTGTATTCGCCGTTGCGTGCTGTGTTGCGTTGCTCTTAGGCCTCGAAGCTTTTTCAGCTTATGCGCAGCCTTCGCAAGCTGCGGCAAATGCCACAGGGAACGCCTCGTCCATTACAGTGTTTCGTTATGGCTGGTCGAACGACAAATATCATGCAAAAAGGACGGCGCGAACTGCGAAGTACGATGTGACGGGCGATGGTATCGCAGATACGATCGCGATGCGAGCAGCACCTCTCGGCGAGGCGGGTAGGGGCCTTATCGCAAAAATCACCGTGGAGCTCAACGGGAGCGAAATCTACCAGATGAAATCGTCGAAAAGGGGATTCGACCAGGTACAGATTTCGATCGTGACCCTTCAGAACAACAAGCCGTTTGTGTTCGTGGATGCTAACGATGCAAACGGTACAGCCTTACAAGAGCTTTTGGCCTGGAAAAACGGAGCGTTCAAGGCGGTTGCGAGCAATGCTCTCATGAACTGCCAGGGGGTTTCGAACGCCCGTATTTCCCAAGTTCTGCCGTCTGGCAATCGGGTGATTCTGCAATTCGATTTCGTGTCATGCGTGACGGGCGTGTCGCGCACGAGTTTTGCCTACGAATACCGAAGCGGCACGCTTGCGCTGACCGACCGCTCGACTCGAGCGCTGCGGTATGCGACGACGGCACAAGGTGCGTTTACGCGCGAGCCGCGCGTGGCGGCGCGCTCGTTCGATGTGTATTCGGACAAGACGCTCTCTACCAGGTCGTTTGTTGCCAAGGCGGGTGCCCAGGTGCGCGTGCTTGCGCTCAGAGTCCAAGGCGGGCTCCTGTTGCACAAGCTCAAGGTTGGCTCCAAGCGCGGATGGATTGCCTGTCCGGCAGCCGACGATCAAAACGTAGGCGGACTTCTGAAGGGAGTGTACGGAAAAGTCGCGCAGGTCAACTCGGCGCCTGCGTATTCCAGCACCAAATCGCTTTCGGTCACACGCTTGCAGAAGTACAGCAACCATGCCCTGTTCCTTGCACGCAATGAGCTGTACGCTCGACATGGTTTCAAGTTTACCAACGAAGAGCTCGCAGCTCATTTTTCGAAGAAGAGCTGGTATAAGCCACGCGCAAATGCGCAGGTCAAGCTGAACACGATCGAGTCGCAAAACGTCGCTCTCATTCTTAAGGTCGAGAGAAATCGCAGGTCGCCCTATGTCACACAGTAAGGCACGCTTGTATGAAAAACGCTTTAACGCCCAGTCTCATCCGCTGTGTGCCGCAGTTGGGCGCTTAGCTGCTTGGCTTTACGCGCTGTGCGCCACAGCAGGGTACCTGGTGCGCTCTGTTGTAAGCCGATTGGCGCAAATCGCAACGGCAATTACGTTAAGCGGCGTAATTGCTGCAGCCTGTACCGCAAGCGTCTTCATCGCAGCGCAGATGCTTCCAGGACAAGCCGAGGTTGCCTTTGCCAAAACCGAGACGTTCGCCTTGCTGGCCGACACGCATCTGGGCCTTCCGGGAAACCCGGTGTACAACGATGTGGAAAAGGCGCTCCTATGGGCGGCCAAACAGCCAAAACTGTGTGCCGTATGCGATGCGGGTGACGTGACCGACCGCGGCGACGCCGTAGCCTTCAGCGAGTGGGAATTCCTCTGCGATAGCATCACGGGAAAAGCCGCGCGTATCCAAGCGCTCGGCGACCACGATACGGGCAAGAACGGCGAGTACCTTTCCGTCGACAGAACGCTCACGGTTGCAAACGGATTGCGCCATTTCAAGGAAGTAAACGGCGGCACCGTGATGTCGTTCCGCACGTTTTCGAA
>CADBQL010000139.1 GCA_902796815.1 uncultured Coriobacteriaceae bacterium
CCCGATTATCCTGGAAGATGGCGATCCGCTGTTCGACCAGCTTACAGATGAGCAGGGTCGTGTGGTGACAAGCGTTGACTGGGAAGCCGCTATGGCAGCCGAAGGCACGCTCGTACAATCAGGAAAGTTCACGGGCATGCGCGGCGGCAAGCATTCAGAGGGCGAAGACGCCGTCGTCGCTGAGCTCGAGCGCCAGGGTCGTGGCCGTCGCAAGGTGGAATTCCGCCTGCGCGATTGGCTGATTTCGCGCCAACGCTACTGGGGAAACCCGATTCCGGCCATCCATTGCCCGACGTGCGGAGTCGTGCCGGTACCTGAGGAAGACCTGCCGGTACGCCTGCCCGAGGATATCGACCTCGCAGCGGGAGAAACGCTTGCCACACACGAGGGCTTTGCCAAGTGCACGTGCCCAAAGTGTGGGGGAGAGGCGCGTCGCGAAACGGACACGATGGATACGTTCACGTGCTCGAGCTGGTATTACATGCGCTACACCGACCCGCACAACGACACGGCGCCATTCGATTCGGCACGCGCGAACCGTTGGCTACCGGTCGACCAGTACATCGGCGGCATCGAGCATGCGATTCTGCACTTGCTGTACAGCCGCTTCTTCACGAAGGTGCTGCGCGATATGGGTATGCTTGACTTCGATGAGCCGTTTACCAACCTGCTGTGCCAGGGCATGGTGCTCGATGCAAACGGCGAGGTCATGAGCAAGTCGAAGGGCAACGTCGTTTCGCCAGAAGATATGATCGCTGAATACGGTGCCGATGCGGTGCGCGCGACAATGCTGTTCATGGGCCCGCCCGACAAGGAAAAGCTCTGGAACGAAGACGGCCTTGCCGGCATGTACAAGTTCCTCAACCGCTTGTGGCGCATCGTTGCCGACCTGGTAGGAAAAGCCGACGACAAAACGCTTTACGATCCTGCGGCAGCAGCGGATGGCGCGCACGCCAATGCGATGGAAATGAAGCGCGAGCGCCATCGCGTGGTGGGTAAGGTCACGGCTGATTTCGAGCGCAACAATTTCAACACGGCGCTCGCCGCAGTCATGGAGCTTTCCAATGCGGCCGCTGCGTTCCTGCGCTTGAAGCCGGCAGACCATCGCCTGAACTGCGAAACGGGCGGTCCGCTGTGTGCTGAAGTAGCCGATGTGCTTGTCAAGCTCATGGCGCCTATCGCCCCGCACTGGGCCGAAGAGCTGTGGCATGAGGTGCTCGGCCATGAGGATTCCGTACATGATCAGGAGTGGCCGACGTTTGATCCCGACCAAGCCAAGGCTGATGAGGTTGAACTCGCCGTCCAGGTCAACGGCAAGGTGAAAGGTCGCGTGACCGTTCCTGCGGACGCCGATGAAGACACCATCAAGCAAGCAGCGCTTGAAGAAGTGGCGGGCCTGACTGCCGACAAGACTGTGCGCAAAGTTATCGTGGTTAAGGGCCGCTTGGTCAACGTTGTGGTTGGGTAACCGTTTTTGATGAGTCTTGCCCCAGGGGCGAGACTCATCTATTCTTTACAGAAGCGAACGGGTGAACAAACGGACGAGCGAGTCTAGCTTTGAGGCATGGCTCATCAAAATGAGTCTCGCCCCTGGGGCAAGACTCATCAGCGCAGATTGGAGCGTTATATGAAATTCTTCGGTATGGGTGGTCTTGAGCTTGTCATCATTTTGGTCGTCATTCTCTTGATTTTTGGGCCCAAGAATCTCCCGAAGCTTGGAAATGCGTTCGGAAAGACGGTGAGCAACTTGCGCGCCGGTATGAACGAGGGCAAGAAGAAGGACAAGTCTGAAGAAGCTGCAGAGGCAGAAGGCGATACCGCCCAGACGGTTGCTGCCGAAATCGAAGGCGAAGTCGAAGCCGTTGCCGAAGAAGCCGTTGAACAGGTTGAAGTTGGCGCTGTCGAAACAGCTTCGAGCGAACCCGTTGCTGCGGCAAGCGATGTAGCAAGCGCTGCCGAAGAGGCCGTTGCAGAAGCCAATGCCGCCGTTGATGAGGCGTTTGAGGAAGCCCCGAAAAAGGTAAAGCGCGTCGTGCGCAAGAAGGTCAACTAGCGACGCAGGAAAAGAAAACAGACCTTCTGCTCGTTTAATGGGGCCTATGTACGGGCCCCATTTTCTATCGCATTACGGGCTGTGCTTTTGCAAAAAACTCGTTCTGAGATGAGTCAGGCCCCAGGGGCATGACTCATCGAGGCTGAGTGGGCGAGCTTTCCCCTTGTTCCGACGGCGTCATGTCAGGCGATTCGGCGTTTGGCGGTGAGATAAAACCATTCGATTCAGGTGGCGCGCCACCAATCGCGTTTTCATTTCTGGGTGCATCATCTGCGTTGAATGTGGGCGAAGCATCGCCATCGATCGCGAATGCCCCATCTGATGCGGCTTGCCCGTTATGTTCGCCGAACTCAGAAGATTTATTGGCCATATCTTCCTCATCAGGCGATTTGTGGTGATCAGGGGAGTTGGATGATTCGCCTTCGTCGGGCTTTGGAGCTGCATCAAGCGAGTCGGGCATGGTTGGCGTAGTAGAAACGTCGGGAGCATCGGTCGCGTTAGCAACAGCGTTCTCGTTCGGGGCGACTGGCGATCTGTCGTCTTCACTGCTGCCTTCTAGATCGCTTGGCGAAGCTTCTTCTCCACGGTTTTCGGGAGCGACTGGCTGCGGATGCGCAATCTCAAAACGTTCGTGCGCTGCAATGGCGTCGTTCGCGAGTTGTTCCTGTTGGTGGGGGATGTTTGCGTGCGCAGTAACGTCGATGTCGGCATCGGGTTCGCACTCGTATATGAGGGCAAGCGCGTTATCGAGAGCCTCTTCGACAGGTTTGTTCTGTAGATTGGCATTTTGGGCACGTGCGAGAAGCTCCGCATCGTCGGACGTAGTCGAAACAGCGATTCCGAATATGTTAACGCCCAGGTCAAGATTGGACTTATCGCCCGATACCTGGACATGGGCGCTTGGAATGGCCCAGGCGGCTCCACCTGTGAGAGCGAACGCAAGGCAGGCGGCTGCTGCAACGAGCCAGGCTTTTCGCAGGCGAAATGGGGCTTTAGGCTGAGTGCGGACTGAGCGGGGGTTGCCGACAACCTCGGCCTGATCGAAAATTTTTGCCAACGTGGCTTCCTTGAGCTGGTCAGATGCTTTCACCTCATCAAACGATGCAAAAAGGTTAACTAGCTCGTCGTCTATCTCGTTCAGCTCGTTCTTCGTCACGGTTCAGCACCTCCTTCAGCTTTTCGCGGCCGCGGGCCAAGTTCGTGTACACGGTGTTTTCGGGCATGTCGAGTATCTCCGCAATTTCGGGTGCCGAATACCCTTCGTAGTACTTAAGATACAGGGTGATGC
>CADBQL010000140.1 GCA_902796815.1 uncultured Coriobacteriaceae bacterium
CCGCCGAGCGGCTTGATCATGTTATGCCAGATGAGCACCATAGCGGCACCCGCAATCATGCCGGCAATAGCACCCTGCTTGTTCGTACGACGCCAGTACAGGCTAAACAGGGTAAGCGGACCGAACGATGCGCCGAGACCTGCCCACGCATATGACACGACGTTGAAGATGACCGAATTCTCGTCCCATGCCACGAAGCAGCCGAAGATGAGAACCGCAGCCAGCGTAATGCGCGAAACGATGAGCACCTGATTGTCGGTTGCGTTTTTCTTGAATACGCCACGGAAGATATTTTCGGCCACCGAAGAGCCCGTAATCAGCAGATACGATGACGCGGACGACATGGATGCCGCAAGAATGCCCGATACGACCAGGCCGCAGAAGAACGACGGAAGCATCATCTTCGAGAGCACGATGAAAATGCTTTCGGCACTCGATTGCGTCAGCAAATCAACCGGCAAAATAGAGCGACCGATCATGCCGATAGCGACAGCGCAGAACATCGAGATGATGACCCATACGATAGCGATACGGCGAGAAGTCTTGACTTCCTCTTCGCTGCGGATGCCGAGGAAACGCACGAGTACCTGCGGCATGCCGAAGTAACCAAGGCCCCAAGACATCGTGGACACGATCGTAAGCAGTCCGTATTCGCCAGCTGCGCCGAACAGCGGTTGCGAACCCTGAACGATTTGCAAACCATCTTCGCCGAGTTCGGGCGAAGCGATGCTGGTCATGGAAAGATATCCTGGAATATCCGACAGGAAAGCAACGGTATTATCGACGCCGCCAGCCATCGTGATAGAGCCGATCATCACGACCGCCAATGCGCAGAACATCAAGCAACCCTGAACAAAGTCGGTTGCTACGACCGAAAGATAACCGCCCACCATCGTATACAAGAATACGATCAGGGCACCGAAGACCATCATGACCGAATAATCCCAACCGAACAAACTGTTAAACAGTTTGCCGCAGGTCACAAAACAGCTTCCGCAGTACACGCAGAAGAAGAGCAAAATGATGATGGCGGCGACGGTGGCTATGATGTTTTTATCATCATGAAAACGGTTGGAATAAAAACCGGGCAAGGTGATGGAGTCATTAGCCACAACAGAATACTTGCGCAAGCGCTTGGCAACGAGCAGCCAGTTCAGATACGTGCCGATAGCCAAACCGATTGCCGTCCAGCCCACGTCAGAGGCGCCGCACCAATACGCCAATCCCGGCATGCCCATGAGCAGATAACCCGACATGTCAGACGCTTCTGCCGAAAGAGCCGTGAACCACGGACCAACCTTTCGCCCACCCAAGAAGTATTCCGACGTCGACGAGTTCGATCGTTTCGCATAAATGAAGCCGATCGTCAACACCACGATAAAGTAAATCAGTATGGCGAGCACAACAAGTGCGTCGCCTTCCTTCAGCTCAAACATATCCCTTCATCCCTCCTCAATAGATGCAAATCGGCATTATAGCTTTAGTACACTAAAGTCAGAAGAGAAACTCACGACATTTTTTGTTACTGGGTGATGAAATAGGACAGAAGTATAATCAACTCCGTTGAACCTGTATCGATTGAAGGACCCCCATGAGCGCTAAGTTGACAGCCCCGCCCGCGTCGAGCGAAGCAGTGCGAAAATCCATGCAAGGCAACAAGCGCCGCGATACAAAACCCGAGCTTATTGTGCGCAAAATGCTACGCGAAATGGGCTATCCGGGCTATCGGCTCGATTGGAAACGCGCGCACGGCCACCCCGATATCGCCTATCCAGGGCGTAAAATCGCGATTTACGTCATGGGTTGCTTCTGGCATCAGCACGAGGGCTGCAAGTACGCGAGCACGCCGAAACGCAACGTCGAATATTGGAATGCCAAGTTCGAACGCAACAAGCAACGTGACCGCGAAGTGCGCGCCGCCATGAAGGCAGATGGATGGCATGTCGTGGAAATCTGGGAATGCGAGCTCAAGAAAGATTCACTTGAGCAGACACGCGAACGACTTCGCCAGGAAATCAGCTACGCGTTCATTTCGCTCTAGCCGCCTTGCCGCAAAAAGAGACATATCCCGATTTGCCAGTTTGACCGAATTGCCCTCGAGCCGAGATTCTTATCTCAAAATGCACAACCGATTACGGCCCCACTTCACCCGCAAAGCCCCATTCAAATAACCGCTCGTCGGTTTTTCGGTTATGCATGACATTTAATGACTGTCTCAGAGTAAAATGATGCAACTTGCAAAAAAGCAGTCGAGTTGAATTCTAGTGTCCAATTTCCCGACTTGTTCGGGAACCTATCTGAAAAGGCAAACTATGAGTCTATTTATTAGGTCGATTGTAAGCAGGGCAAAAGCGGACAAAAAGACGATCGTGTTGCCCGAAGGAAACGATCCTCGGACCCTCGAAGCGGCCGAGCATGCGTTGAGGGACGGTATCGCCAACCTTATCATCTTGGGTAACGAGGAGGAGATCCGATCGAGCGGCTACGCAATCGACGAGGCCCGCATCATTGATCCCGCCACATACGAAAAGCGCGAAGAGCTCGCTGAGCAACTTTATGAACTGCGTAAGCGCAAGGGCATGACCATCGAAAAGGCACATGAGACCATCAATGACGTCTTGTATTTTGGCGTCATGCTCGTCAAGACCGGAATGGTAGATGGCATGGTGGCAGGCGCCTGCCATTCATCGGCCGACGTACTGCGCCCAAGCTTGCAGATTCTCAAAACGGCTCCGGGCGTTTCGATCGTAAGCGCATTTTTCATGGTATGCGTGCCTGACACCACGTTCGGCGACCACGGCACTTTCCTGTTCTCGGACTGCGGCCTCGTCGTACACCCCGACTCTGAGGAGCTCGCAACCATCGCAGCGACATCGGCAGAAACGTTCAAGCGCCTTGTCGGCTCCGAACCGCGCGTCGCGATGCTTTCGCACTCCACGTACGGTTCCGCCCACAACGATGATTCGCTGAAAGTCATTTCTGCGACCGCTCTGGCCAAAAAGAAAGCGCCACATCTCTGCATCGACGGTGAAATGCAGCTCGACGCCGCAATCGTTCCCGAAATCGGCGAAGCAAAGGCACCGGGCTCGCCAGTTGCAGGGCGTGCGAACGTCTTGATTTTCCCCGACCTCGACGCCGGCAACATTGGCTACAAGCTCGTTCAGAGACTTGCCAAAGCCGAAGCATACGGCCCAATCACCCAGGGAATTGCTGCGCCAGTGAATGACCTGTCACGAGGCTGCGGCGCGCACGACATCTACGGCGTCATCGCCATCACGGCTGTCCAAGCGCAACAGCAACAGGCCGCCGAGGAGCAAGCAGCCGAGTAGCAGCGGATAGTTCACTGCATAGAGCTCCGCTTTCGCATGTTATAGCAGCCCCGCAAGTTCAACGACTTGCGGGGCTGCTTCTTTGTGCGCCTGAAGCTCGCAACATGGCGCGCGCAGTTACTCGAATAGCTCCATCATCAAAATGGAAATCGCCCTTGCGATATATTGGGCGAAATCCCTAGTAGATGACGCGACGCTTTCGGACGAAATCGATCTCCCAAACGGATTAGCACATGCACGGACTTGAGCCAGAGGGTCGATACGTGTTTCCACAACCGTTCTGGTAGCAAGTTGGACGAAAAGCGAGCACCTTCTTGGCAATCTCAGGCTCGGTGCGCAATCTCACGAGCATGCTATAGATAGCGCCGCCATCGAGGGCAACGATACGCGGATTCGACGCAATCATCGTGCGGTAGATCTCAGGTGCTGTCCAGCCTTCAATACAAATCGGGTTTTCGACTGTGTCGAAATACCTCGGTGCACTCTGGTCGATGAAACGACAAAACTCCTGATAGATATCGTCATGCTCCGGCGCAAAGAGCGTCTTCGTATAATCAGGCCGATGCGTCAGGCACGATGCCTCTTCGCTCGTTTGGGCGTCGAGTTCGGCGAAATACGCACGTGCCGCATCCCCTCGCTTACCCGTTCCATTGGCAATGGCCGCCTGTTCGCGCTCATAACATCCCATATCCGTTTCCCCCTATCGTACGACAGAGCTAGGAACAAGTCACACGCCCTCAAACTCCCAATTAGAGCGGGACGCCGACCTGACCCGCGTCTCATTCTTGTTTGAATTGTACCGCTTTGGATGAGAAAATAGGAATCAGGTCACTACCAATCGTCATTAAGGAGGATTCATGGCGCAGATGCTCTACCAAGGACACGGTTCGTACCGCTTTGCGCTTAACGACGGAACCACCGTGTATGTCGACCCGTTCATCGGCGAAGGCTACGACAAGCCAGCAGACCTCATACTCGTCACGCACGAGCATTTCGATCATAACCAGGTGAACAAAATGCCCCACGCAGCAGGATGCAGCATCGTACGCGCAGCCGATGTACACCCCTCGCCTGATGCATACCTGACGACAGAAGATCATGGCGTACGCATTACCGCAGTTCAGGCTTGCAATAAAAACCATCCGATACATGAATGCGTCGGTTTTGTGCTCGAACTCGACGGCATCACGTTCTACGCATCGGGCGATACGAGCATGACCGACGACATGCGCTCAGGGAAACTCGCCAACATGGCCATCGATTACGCCGTGTTCCCAGGCGACGGTTTTTTCAACATGGACATCGCCGAAGCGAGCGAGTGCGCAAAACTCGTTGACGCGCGCCACAGCATCCCCATCCATCTGGTTCCCGTCAACAACCCCAATGACGCAAGCCAGATGTTTAGCCGCAAAAAGGCTGAGGAGTTTTTGGCCCGCGGACGCATCATCGTCGAACCAGGCGAAAC
>CADBQL010000141.1 GCA_902796815.1 uncultured Coriobacteriaceae bacterium
CTTCGGGTGGTGGCGCAGTTTGGTAGCGCACTTGACTGGGGGTCAAGGGGTCGCAGGTTCAAATCCTGTCCACCCGACCAGGAAACACTAGGCCAGCCAATCAATACGGCTGGCCTTCTTGCTTTATCGTTCAAAATGCTTGCTTTCAATTGGAATCAACCGACACAAACCAGGGTCTTTTGGCATGTCTGCTCGAACGCTAGATGATGGCTTTTGACGAAATGCAAGACCGCTAAAAACGCCCGTTAGGATGAGCGGTTTAACAGAAACGGTAGGCGGCAAGCGGTTTGCCGATTACCGATGCGAAGGGCAAAATCACCGCTATTCAAAGCGCTATCACATTTGCTTATCTACTATAGAAACATTAATGTAAGACGGGAAAAGGAGAGATTGCCGTGCAAATCATAGCTTTCTTGATTTTGTTCCCCTTGATAGTTGCGGCGCTTCTACTGCTCGTGAGGGGCGATGGACTTCGCAACGTGCTCGTGGGCATCTCGGCGGCAGCCATCGCGGTTGCGTCGATTCTGCTTGCCGTGCAATACCAAGGGGTACCATGGACGGGGTTTGAGTTCTCATCGCAAGCCATCGACCTCGTAGCTTGCGCGATTGGCGTCGCCATTTCGGCTATCGTCATCGGATTCGGCGTAAAGTACAAAAACTACCTCGCGGTCGTGCTTGCCGTTATCCAACTCGCAGGTGACCTCATCTTCGAGTTTGGTTTCGCGCATCATGCTCATGTCGAGACGGGCCTGTATATCGATTCGCTGTCGATCGTCATGGTTCTCATCATCGGTATTATCGGCAGCGGAATCTGCGTGTACGCACTCGGCTACATGATGGATTTCCAAAAGCACCTCGATGAGCATGGCCAAAATCTTACCGAGCTGCAGCGAAAAGACCGTCGTCCGACGTTCTTCGCGCTCATGTTCCTGTTCCTTTCGGCCATGTACGTCATCGTGCTCTCGAACAATATGGTCTGGATGTTCACCGGCTGGGAGATCACGACGGTATGCTCGTTCCTCCTCATCGCCTACACGCGTACTGACGAGGCTATTGCCAATGCATTCCGCCAGATTATCATGAATATGCTCGGTGGAATCGCCTTCTTGGTCGCACTCTACTTCGCGGTCTTGAACGCCCATTCGCTTTCGTTCGTAGATTTCGTTGCGTTTGGCCTTGCCAACCCTTGGCTCGTCGGCATACCGGTTTGCCTGCTCGCATTTGCTGGTCTCACCAAGGCTGCCCAGATGCCGTTCCACACTTGGCTGCTCGGCGCCATGGTTGCACCGACGCCGACATCTGCTTTGCTCCATTCCTCGACGATGGTCAAAGCCGGCGTCTTTCTGCTCATCAAGCTCGCGCCGCTCTTCACCGTGTGCTTCGTAGCCTCGCAGATGACCATTCTCGTCGGCGGTATCACATTCATGCTGTGCTCGTTCATGGCCATCAGCCAAACCAACGCAAAGCGCGTGCTCGCATATTCGACGATTGCCAACCTTGGCTTGATCGTCGCTTGCGCTGGCGTCGGAACAGCTGAGGCCGTTTGGGCCGCCGTGCTGCTCGTTATCTTCCACGCTGCAGCCAAATCGCTGCTCTTCCTGTGTGTCGGCACCGCCGAGCACCACATCGGCAGCCGTGACATCGAGGACATGGACCTGTTGTTCGACCGCATGCCGCGCCTCGCACGCATGATGATGCTTGGCATCATGTGCATGTTCATCGCTCCGTTCGGCATGCTCATCGCCAAATGGGCGACGCTCGTCTCGTTCGTCGACTCCGGCCAGATGGCGCTCGTCCTCCTGCTCGCATTCGGCTCCGCCGCCACGTTTATGTTCTGGGGCAAGTGGCTCGGCAAGCTTTCGGGAATCGCTGGTTCGCCCGAAAACGTCGAGCTGACAGTGCATCCCTCCGAATGGATTTCACTCGCCATCATGGCTGCTATCGCCCTTGTGGCCTGCATCGCTTTGCCGCTCATGTCGCACGTGCTCGTCGAACCCTATATCATCCCGATATTCGGGCAACTCGGAGCTGACATATCGGCCGGCAACCTCTGGATTACGTCAATTCTCGCAGCCTTCGTATTCGTCATCCTCTTCGCCGGTCTGCGAGGCTCGTCGGCGAAGCGCGTGGACGTATACATGGCAGGCGTCGTCGTCGATTCGGACGAGCGTGTGTACCGCAACAGCCTTTCGGGCGAGACTACTGCTACCTCACGTAACCTGTACTTGGAATCGATTTTCGGCGAAGCGATCATCAGACGGCCAGGAGAGGCTATCTGCGCCGCGATCATCATCGTCGCAATCATAGCCAGCGGCTTTGCCGTGCCCATACTCTAAAGGATAGGTGAGCGAATTATGTCTATGGAATTCATACTCACACTCGTCGCCACCATCGCGTTCGCCATCTTGGCGCCGATTGTCGGATGCCTGCTCGCGGGCCTCGACCGTATCATCTCCGCTCGGATGCAGGGACGTGTCGGACCTCCGCTGCTGCAGCCGTACTACGATGTTCGCAAGCTCATCGGCAAGGACAACGTCAGCGTGAGCGGCGTCGACGGGATCTACATGACCGCGGCGCTCGTGTTCACTGCTTTCGCCGGCGGCATCTTCTTCTCGGGCGGAAACCTGCTCATGAGCGCATTCATCATCACGATGGCAGGGCTTTTCTTCATCATGGCCGCGTACTCCTCGCGCTCGCCCTACGCCGAACTCGGCGCCGGACGCGAGACCGTTCAGGTCATGTCCTACGAGCCGATGGTGCTGCTCATGGCAGTCTGCTTCTACATGGCAGCGGGCTCGTTCAACGTCAAGACCGTCTTTGACCTGCCTGCCCCTGTCATCTTCTTGACGCTTCCGGCGTTCATCGGCTTTTTGTTCATCCTGACCATCAAGCTTCGCAAATCGCCGTTTGACATCTCAACGTCGCATCATGCTCATCAGGAGCTCGTCCGCGGCACCACGACCGAGATGAGCGGCAAGACGCTTGCCAAAGTCGAAGTCATGCACTGGTGCGAGACCGTGCTGTTCCTCGGGTGGACGGGCATGTTCTTCGTCTGGGGCAACCCGGTGTCGATCGTGCTCGCGGTGGTCGTGGCGCTCGCGGCGTGGTTCTTCGAGA
>CADBQL010000142.1 GCA_902796815.1 uncultured Coriobacteriaceae bacterium
CTTCGACGAGGAGCGCTTCGTGTTCGACGACGTCGAGGAAGTCGGCCCTGGCGGACACTTCCTGTATCAGGAATCCACGATGGACTTTGTCGAAGAGCTCCGTCGTCCGCTCGTTTCCAACCGCAAGGACTACGAGGGTTGGGACGCCGCTGGCCACAAGGCTCTCGACCAGGTCTGCTACGACCGTTGGACCAAGCAGCTCGAAGAGTACCAGGCTCCCGCCATCGACGAGGCTATGGTCTCCGAGCTCAACGCTTTCATCAACAAGCGCTGCAACGAGCTCATCGGCTCCGCTCCGGCTCTGTACGAGCTCTAAGTCGTCAAACGACTGCTTTTGTGTGGCGGCCTCCTTTCGAGGGGGTCGCCCTTTTTTATGGAATGAGTTTTGCCCCTGGGGCGAAACTCATCCCCTGGGGCGAAACTCATCCCCTGGGGCGAAACTCATCCCCTGGGGCGAAACTCATCCCTAGAGGCTCATGAGTTCGTAAGCCTTGTCGGCGGCGTCTTCGGCGCTAGCCGTGAATGCATCTGCACCGATGACATCGGCGAACTCCGGGGTTGCGGCGCCTCCGCCGATCATGACGAACACCTGCTCGCGTAGCTTGGCTTTTTGGAGGGCCGTTATGACAGCGCGCGCGTTTTCCAGGAAGTCGGTGTGGTTGACCGAGATGAGAACGAGGTTGCAGTTCGCGTTGTTGCGCACGTGCTCGACGAACCGTTCGGGTGCAACCTGCGTTCCCAGGTCGGCGACCGTGATATCGCGACTCTCGAGCATGATGCGCACGAGGTTTTTACCGATATCGTGGCGATCTCCGAGTACGGTGCCGATGACGGCGGTTCCCAAGATGGGACGCTCGTCTTCTACGGCGAAATACGGCTGCAAGGCATCCATCGCGAGATTTGTCGTTGCGACGGCGGCCATCATCTCAGTTGTGTAGATATCGCCTTTCTGGTAAGCGACGTTAGTGGCGTCCATACCGGCGAGCAATCCGCGGTTAAGCAGATGATGCGCGGAAACCCCAAGTTCGATGCCGTATTCCACCAAAGGGACGATATCTTTCATACCGCCACGACGCACGGTTGAGCTTATTTCGTCCAGTACAGATACTATGCGCTCAGCAGTGAGCTCCGAAGAGCTGACCGTGCGGTCCTTGTTGTTCGGCACGTGATCGAGGAGGGTTTTGAGTATCGGTGCGAGCTTCTTCTCGTGCGAAGCCAGGTATACGAGTCCGAGCACGTCTTTTTCTGCGTCAACGAGCGGGATTTGCACGGCAGATTGCGTGGACGGCGGCAGGTATCCGTCATCGTAGACGACGACGCCTTCGTCAATGAATGCCGAAACGATTGCAGGAACACCTGGTATGAAATCGGTTACGTCAGCGCCGATTTCGTCAAGCTTGTCGCGTATCGAATTTGCCGCAAGCGAGCCTTGCCCGCGTGGCCAGAGCCAGACCGTCTCGTTTTGAAGGTCCTTGACCGAAAGCGAGGTGCGTGTGGCCAGGTGGTGGTTCTTGGGGACGAACACCGATTGGCTCGCTTGGGATAGTTCGACGAATCGAAGTGACGCCGGGGCGCCGACCATGGATCCGCTTGATGTGGACCACAGGTCGATGACTCCTTCGCGCAGGAGCATGACGGGATCGGATAGTCCGCAGGGGATGAGGGAAAACGACACGCTCGATTGGGCGACGTTGAGGAAAAACGAAACCGTATCGCGCGAGTAGTCGTTTACTCCGACGCGAACCATGCCCGCAGCCGTGCCCTTGGCCATTGCGCGCGCGAGGCGTACGGCTTCGTCGTAGTCGGCGACGATGTCCTTAATCGTTTCGTACAGGAATGTGCCCTCGGCCGTAAGCGAGGTGCCCGTTCGCGTACGGTTGAAAACCTTGAACCCGAGTTCGTTCTCAATGACTTTTAGCTGGTAGGTGAGCGCTGGCTGCGAGACGTGGAGCTTTTTGGCCGTTGTCGTCATAGACTGGCATTCAGCCAGCACCAACATCATGCGCATCTGGGAAACGTCCACAACTCACTTCCTCATCCAAAATATCATCGGGCGAACTCTGCTCAAGATTCAAATTGTACAGCAAAAGCGAGCGATTTCGCGATATTGCAGCTAACAAACGATAGTCGGATAGTTGGCGCTTCACAGTTCATCTGCTCCTCCCACGCCAAAATAAGAGATGTACTTTTTTATACAACTTGCGTGGTGTCAAATCTTTCTTACTATTAATTAAGAGCGCTTGGTATTCCCCGAATAGCGGCGCAGGCGACGGCTAGGAAAAAGTCTGCAGAGCAAAGGAATCCGCACGATAACCCCTATTCGAATCATCGGCAACGTCCGAAAATACGCAATTAAGCGGCATGAAGACCGCAGTTGTTACCAGTAGCTGCGCCCTAATCTATGAGTTCTTTGGGGCTCGGCGATTTGCCGCATAAATGGGTGGAAAGCTGCTCTGCTCATCAGGTATTATGGAGAACGACGAGAGGCCGGCATGACGTGTTTGTAGAAACCGTTGTTTGTGCAAAACGTAGAATGCACTCTCGTACATAAGAGGGTATCATTTCGCCATGCGCGTTTTGATAAAAAATTTTTATAGAAGCTGATTGAAAGGGGTGATTTGGTGGAGAACCGATTCAAGGACGCACTCCAGAGTGGCGAGTTCTGCATCACGTGCGAGATTATTCCCGGACGTGGCGCTCGTGAAGACGGTCAGGAAAAGGAATTCGCCGAAGCCAAGCGCATTTACGAGACGGGTCGCGTCCATGCGATGTCCATCACTGACAACCCGGGC
>CADBQL010000143.1 GCA_902796815.1 uncultured Coriobacteriaceae bacterium
GTCTGCTTGGCGAAAGCCGCGTTCGCAAACTTCGCAGTGAAGGTGTTCGATCCGGCCAATGTGCAGCTCGGCTGCTTCGTCGTTTTCGTCGTCTTTACCGTTTCGGTTTCGACATGCGATTTATCCCTTGCACACGTGCGCGTAGCCGTGCATCTCGTCAGGTCATCAGACCATGCGTACGTCACCTTGCTCCATTTGTGGCCAAGTGGCTTCGTGGCTACGGGTGCCGTTATCTGCTTGGTTCCCGCTGAATCGGTGAACATCTTGTCGCATGCAGGGCACGTCCAGTAAGCGGCGATGCCGCCCTTGGTGCAGGTGGCGGGCACTTCAGCTGCGGTCGGTTTCTCGGGCAGGTCGTGAACTGCTTTCACTTCGCCGACGACTTCAATGATATCCAAGCCGCCGAGGAGATCGGGATAAAGCCCGCCTTTCACGCCGTTGATCTTCACCGTCACATCGCGCGAGAAACAGTAGCCTTCGAGCGCTCGCACATCGCCCCAGAGGGCGTACGAAGTGCCGCCGATGAATTCCCCCTGATAAGGATTGTTTGTAGCCCCGCTGGCGATTGCCGAGGAGGCGTCACCCTCGAGCCAGCCGGCATACCAACCCCATTCGTCGTTTTTGTCAAGGGTGTAGCGTGAATCGGTCGTCGATCCGACGGGCTTGTTGGTTTGCTTCCAGTAGACCCAATCCGACCCGTCTTTCGTGGTTTCTGTGGCAGTGCCGCACACCGGCGGCTGAACCGTGATTTCGACCGCCTCGATGCATTCGAGCCATTTCGCATACAGCGTCGTGTCCTCGTCCAGATTGGCGCCGAAGTCAAACTCCGTGCTGCAATCTGGGTCGGTGTAGTAGCCATGAACCCTGTACGTTTTGCCGCCATCCGCCAGTTCGCAGAAAGTCTTTGCCTCGAGCTCGCCAGCGGCTTCCTCGCTCATTGCGCTAAATGTGTTACCCACGCTCTTGCCTTTGGGCACCTGCATCGTAGCGAGGGCGCCGCCATGGCCGTTGCCGCTAAACGTAACTGTGACGACTTCGCCGATGATCACGTTACCGCTTTCGGTGAGCGACGTTCCCTTCGTATAGCCCCAGCCCTTGGCAAACGTAATGGCGCCGTCAGGCACGTTTGTACCGCCCGTAGCCGACGCCGTTTCCAGATAGCCGCCGATGCTGAGGGCGCCTCCGATGTTGAAGCCCAAGTTGACGCCTTCCAACTTGAAAGAGCCCGACCCCTCTTCTGCGCCCACGATTGCGATGTTGCAGCCGTCAGCTGCGAGGACGCCGTCGACATCAGATTCCGTCGGTTTGATGACATTAGCGCCCGCGGTCTTGATGGTCAGATTGGGGAGCTTGCTGCAGATGCATGCGTTCATTGTGGAATCGAGTGGGTGGTTCGTGATGGTTGCGTGGGTCAGCGTGAGCGTTGGTGTTGCAGCGGTAGGATTGAAGGCCGCCGTTCCCTCGCCGCATGTGATGGTGAGGTTCGTGCTGCTGAACTGCTCGCCGTTTACCCACAGGTCGTAGAGTTCGAACGGTTTCGTCCAAACGGTTTTGAACGTTGGGGCGACAAGTGTGGTGACGTCGATTAGCTCCGTGCCCGCATTCGTGGCGAGGAGGGTCCCGTCATCGGAGCCGGTCGTCTCCTTCCCGAAGGCGGACAGGTTCTGCCCGAGCTTGATGGTGGCGCCCTCGAGCGCGCTGCCACCGCCGGCGAAGAGCACCGAACCCGTGTCGAGCACGATGCTTCCGTCTGCATGCGCGCCGACGCCGGTCGCTTCGCCACCCGCGACCGTCAAACTGCCCACGCCCGTAAACGTCAGGTCGCTCGCCGCGTATATGCCATAGTTCGTGCCGGAATCGTTCCAGCTGGTCAGCGAGTTTTCTCCCGCTATGGCGATCGTCAGGTCTTCGACCGTGGTCGCGAGCGCAGCGTGGTGGGTCGCGTCGCCTTCGCCCTCGTAGCTGTAGCCGTTCAGCACGAGCGTCTTTGTCGTTTGGTCATAGCTTACCGTGCCGTTGCCGAACACGTCAGAGGCGTTCACTACGTCCACCCGCTTGGCCCCGACCCAAATGCCGACGCCTTCCGGCAGGGCAAGCTGCGGTTCGCCGTTGTCACCGACGACCAAGACGTATTCAGCCGAGTCGCTTTTGAAGAACGACAAGGGGTCGGCGCCCGGGTTGCTCTCTGCAAAGCCGCTGATGATGTCGAGCGGCATTTCGCCGGGCACGCCCCATTGGGTGATGCCGATGGTGGAGTCTGCTGCCAGGGCGCCCGTCACGGTGATGGGGTGGTCCATCGCGCCGCTCCAGCTCTGTCCGAAGACGTTGCTGTCCGCAACATGCTTGCCGTTGTCTCCCACGGTGTCGTTGCCGTCGATCGTGACGGCGCCACAAAGCGTGAAGGCCGCCGTGTTGGCTTCGGCGTATACACCCCCGCCGTTCCCGTGCGCCGAGTTATTGCAGATGGCACCGCCGGACATGTTGAGCAAGGACTTGTTGCCCAGGTTCACGCCGCCGCCCTGCCCGCTCGCAGCGTTTCCTGAGATAGCGCCTCCGGACATGTTCAGTGTGGCCGAGCTGTAAGCCATCACGCCGCCTCCGTCGCTCGCAGCACGGTTGCTGTTGATGGAGGCGTCTCCCTCCATGGCGAGGACGGTTTTAGCCGAGCCGATGTACACGCCACCTCCTGACCATCCGGCCGAATTGCGCGATACGGTTGATTGGCCCTTCATCGTGATAGGTATATCGGTGGCAATGAAGGAATGCGCCATGATGCCGCCGCCATGTTCTGAGGCGACGTTGTACATGATTGAGGTCTCATCTTCCATGCTCAAGGACGACGCGGTGTAAAGACCGAGACCTCCGCCATAGGCCGTTGCCAGGTTTCCCGATATGGACGAAGCGCCTTTCATGCTCACATTGCTTCGCTGCGCTTCCACGCCGCCGCCCATTCCGCTGTATGCGCTATCGCTTCCACCGGCGAAGTTGCCGCTGATGTGGGCGTTTCCGTCCATGTTCAGTGTGGCGGAGTACATGAAGATGCCGCCGCCATCACTGTCGCTGACGTTGCCGCAGATAGCTGAAGTGCCCAGCATGTCGACGACTCCGTTGGGCTTGATCGCCACGCCTCCGCCGCCACCGTTGTTGTCGCCTCCATCGTTAGCATGGTTGTCGCAGATACTTCCGCCCGACATAACAAGATGCGCGCCACTCTCAACAAGTACGCCGCCGCCACCAAAGTATCTCTGGTTATCGTATTGCGACGCCGCATATCCGCCCGTGATGATGCCGCCTGTGACGGTAACTGTCTCCTGCGAGGCGGAAAGGGGATCTGCGAACGAGAATGCAGGCGCGTGCTCGGCATTTGGTCTGCTGTCCGTGATGGTTAGCGCGCCTGCTACGTTGAACACCGAACCGCCTTCTACGGCCTCTGCCGAATCGCCGAGCCCGCGGTCGACGATGTGTCCGTTGAGGTCGAGCGACACGGCGACACCCGCGGGCACCACGAGCGCGTCGAGCTCATGCGTGCCGCCGCCCGTGCCATATTTCAGATCGGAAGTCAGCTTGATGCTGCTTCCGCCTTCCTGCAGCAGCTCGTAGAGCTGGCTCCAGGTTGCGGCTTCGATAACTGGCTGCTCGCCAGCTTCCATTGCGGCAAAGTCGCTCTCGGCTGGCATGAGCGGTGCTGAATTGTTGTCAGCAGCATCGGTTTCGTCCGCAAATACTAATGTGGGCGCAATCGAAGATGCGGCGAGGGCCATAATCGAGAACAGCAGGACGAGCATGAGATGCTGACGGCGGTTCATGTTTCCTCCTCGTGCGATGGGGCAGCGGGATGTTTGCCACCTTTATTTTCGCAGAAGAAACGGCTTGCGAGCAAGGGTTTGAGCGTGCCTGGATCTTGTTTGCGCCAGAGATAGGCTGGCCAATGCGAGCATGGTGGCACTGTGTTGTGGATGATGCCGCTCAGGTTCAAAAAAGATAGCGCTTCTGCTAGAAAACAGATTGTATCGAGACGTTTGCTGTGGTACTTGCAGCCGTAGCAACCGTGCTTGCAAACAGGGTCTGTTTCTTGAAACCCGTCATATTGGGAATCTACCTAACAATGATGTGTGGCAGGGGATGGTACCATGAGGGCTGCTGGGAAACTAAACGTAAGGAGCGAATAAAGGTAAGGAGCGAAAGATGCTCAACGGCACGTATGATGTCGTCGCGAACACGCGTATCGGTGATATCAAAGCTGTCATAACGCTGGAGGAAAAGGCTGGCAAGCTGATGGCCACCGCCAAGGCGCGGGGCTTGAAGAAGAAGGTCGAGGGCCAGGCGAACGGGGACGCCTTCTCGTTCAAGGGCGAAATAAAAATCCTGAAGAAGACACTGCGCTACGATATCCGCGGCGAGGTCGTCGAAAACTTCATCATCGCTTCGGCCAGCACGAATGTCGGCGAAATCGCCATCGAAGGCGTACGTCGATGAGATGACGGCAGAACCATTCCCGTCACGTTGAGGTGACAGCAGAACCGGGTGGTGATGCGGGGCGGTAGGGCCGGGAGAGACGTTTCGCGCATATGCGCGCAAAGCGTTCGCCTCCGCCGGGACGCTCGGAGCGGCGGCGTTGTGAGCGAGCTTTTCGTGCCCGAAACATCGGCATCTGCACAAAATATGCCATGCTTGGACATGGCGAAATGTCTGGTCTTGGTCTTGCCCCCCCAACCGTCGTTGCAGATAACATTTCTGACATTGTATACGTATTGCAGGCCCAGTCCGTCTCGCATTCTCAGAAGGCTTCGCAAACTTGTTGTCCAGCGTCAAGTTTCTAGTGGGGGCTACCCAATTGTCCGAATGCCGGTAATGTTAGACGAAACCAGGTGAACATCCTCCACCCATGACTTAGCCAGGCTAATATCAGCAGTGCTTTGGTAAAAAAGAAGGCTTGCAAGCCCGAAGCTGATTGTGCGTATAACGGGCATCAATGTTGACCCGGCCGGTGAGGGTCATGATAAACATCGAGTTCATCTTGGCGGCGGGGCAGACGTGAGCGACGCGACAACGGGCTTCAGCGCCGTTGTCGCGTCGCGCGGAGATAATGGATAGCGGTTTGGCAAGCAACTTGGTGCGATATCGCCAGCTCGGCAAACGCCTCATGACAAAATGCGGTATGTCAGTTAGTGCACCTGGTAGTCGATGGTTGCTTGCACCATAGCATCGACGTTTTCCTTTCTGGCGTTTAATGGGCAATCGCACCCCGAGCTTACGATGAGACCGGTCGAGCTTCCCACATCGTCGATGAGTTTAGTCACGTAGTCGTACGTTTCGCTTTCGCTGCCCATGGCCAAAAGCGTTGCAGGCACATCGCCCTGGATAGCCATGTGGTCGCCGAGTACTTCGCGCGCCAGGCGGATGTCAGTCGAGCCGTCGAGCATGAGCAGGCATTTACGCGCTGGCAGCTCGCGCAGCGTCTCGAGTTCGCTGTCCCACGGCGAGTCAAAATGCAAGATGGGCAGCACGCCGCGCTCGATGGCGGCGTTCACGTACTTCACCTCGTAGGGCCAGACGAATTCCATGAACGCTTCATGGCTCATCAGGTTCGGTGCTGCGCGCCATCCACCCACCCACGTGCCGATCGGCTTGTTGGTTTCGAGCGTCTTGCAGAAGTTGGCGAAGCTGAATTCGAACGCCTTGTCCATAGCGGCTTTCACCAGCTCGGGCTCGTCCATGATGTCGATGAAGAAATTCATGAGTGTGCGGGCGCCGCAGAAGCCTTCGATTGGCGTGCCGCCCAGAGCGCCGTTGATGACTGCCACGTCAGCTTCTTCCTTGATGCGCGCGTTGACGCCGGCGCGCTGGGGAGCGAGTGCGGCCATCTTGCCGAGGGGGTCGCCGATTCTTTCCTTCATGAAGCGCGCGGCCCACGGACCGTAGCCTTCGTCGATGATAGTCTGGTAGTCTTCCTCAGTCATGAGCTCCTTCTCGTCGAGTTGCCACAGCTCGTCGTCGGGCAGATCCTCGCCAGGAAGCTTGATCTGCGAAAGCCACAGGATGGACAGGCCATACGGGTTCTGCACCGGGTTGTGCATGGTGTCGATACCGGGATGGTCATGCAGGAAGTCGATTACGGCTGTCGTGGCACGCTCGATCTTTGTTAGGGCGTCGGCGATGCTCAAACCCTGAGCTCGCGCGATGTAGGCCGGGCCGCTATACGAAAAGGGAATCTTGTCGACTTTTTTCATGCTAATTGCATCAAGTGTGCGTTGAAGGCGTTCTTCGTAAAGACTCATGACAACTCCTTATGTAATTGCCCTTGATTGCTGGTTAGTTGCCGCGACTTGTTACATCGTATACAGTTGGAAACAACAAGTAATCAGGCGAGAATGAGATTATTGAATAAAAAATTTGTGCTAAATGCACAAATATATATCGTGAAGGACGGGAGCGTTATGAGGTTTTCATTGCGGTTAATTGCCGAGCGCCTGCACGACAAGGGGTTCCGTGCGCTCGCCGTTAACGGTCGCGATGCGTTCGTGCGAAAGGTACGCTTGCTTCCCGAAGAGGACCAGGTGCTAGAGCCCGATACCCTCTATATTTGCGTTGGCGTATCTGATGGCGCAATCGTTGACGTTGCCAATAATAGTTGCGAGAACGGCAATTGCTCGTTCGCAATTGCTCATGTGCCTGAGCGCAGCTGGCGCATGCCATACCTCGTTGTTGAGGGCGAAGAAGGGGCCTCGTCGCTTTTGAATGCTGTGGCTGATGCCATTGACGAATTGGAAGGGTCTTTCAATCGTATGAACGAGCTCGCATGGCAGGGAGACGGCCTTACCGGAATTGTCGAAGAGCTTTCGAGACTTGTGGGGAATTCTGCGTACATCGTCGATTCCAGTTTCAAAGTCATGGCTATTACCAACGATCCCGATTTGGAAGAAATGAGCGTCAACTGGATGAACGCTGCCAAGCATGGCTATCTTTCCTACGATGTGATCGCCAACCTCATCCGCAGCAACGAACTGCATAACATTGAGTCGACAAGCGTTGCGACCATTGTGGATTCCGAATTCTTCTACGTTCCGTTTGCCAACTACAATCTACGGCAAGAGGGCAAAGTGCAGGGGCACCTGTTTGTTGTTCAAATGTACAAATCCATTACCGAGTGCGATTTGGAGCTCGTGAACCTCGTAGCGCCCATTGTGCTTAGAGCTTTGCGGGTCGATCCCGCATTCCAGATGCGGCGCGGCCCCCTTTACGAGCATTTCGTCATCGACTGGCTGACGGGTGGGTTGCGCGATCAGGCTTACATTCAAAGCCAGCTCGACGCCCTGTCGTTTAACGCCTCAGATTTGTCTATCGTCGCTATCGTGAGGCTTTCCATCGACAGCGATTTTAGACGCGAGCATCTGGCGCGGTTGCTCGAAGATCGCCAGGGTTGTCGCGCCGTATCCCATGATGGTCAGGTTATTGCATTGTTCCAGCTAAAACGCCACAAAGAGAAGGATGCCGTGCTGCGTAAGATGAAAAGCATCTGCCGCAGCCAGCAATGCCGCGCTGCCGTGAGCGATGTGCAGGACAGCTTTCTCGACACACCGCGCGCATACCGTCAGGCGCGTGAGGCCCTGCGCATCAGCGATGCAATGAAGATTGACGGCGACGTAATAGCGTATGGCGATGTGGCTGCTTATCAACCGTATTTGAACTTCGCGTCGGTTGAGGAGCTTGATGCTTTTTGCCATCCTGCGGTCAATGCTTTGCGCGAGCACGACCGCACACACGCCGCGCAACTGCTCCCCACTTTGTCGGCTTTCTTGAAAAACGACCGTGACGTGCTGGCGACCGCCGCTGCGCTATACGTACATCGCAACACGCTTACGTACCGCATAAAGCGCATTCTGGAACTGTGTCCACTCGACCTGGACGACTTCAATGTGCGCCACCGTCTGCTCGAGTCGATTCTGGTATCCGAGTACTATGACGGTATCACTGCTAGTATGATATAGAGTCGTATGAGCCAAGCGCTGCGGGAAGCCAGGCGACGCCGACGCGCGAACAGCTGCTCCAGTACGAGATTGCAATATGCCTGAAGCGCGGGCTTTGCCTCGAGGTTTGCCCCAACTACACGAACGGCAACAACTTCTTTGGCGCGCTTTACGCAAACGATTGCTACCTGGTCGCTACGCGCAACAAGACCAAGGCAGGCGAGATCAAGGCCCTCTACGACGAGCACTTCGGGAAAGACTGCTCCAAGGCGCTTTCCTGCATGGACGTATGTCCGGCCAAGATTTCGACCATCGCATCGATGGCCTAAAAAAAAAAAAAAAAGAGGTA
>CADBQL010000144.1 GCA_902796815.1 uncultured Coriobacteriaceae bacterium
ACGCTTGCTTCGACCTGATCGGCCGAAAGCCCCAAATTGCGCGGCCCAAACGCCACGTCATCGAAAACCGAAGCAGCGAACAGCTGGCGCTCGGGATATTGGAACACAACACCGACGTCGCGACGCGCTTCGACGGCTACGCCTTTGTCCGAAAGCGAACGCCCGCCAATTCTCACCTCACCCTCGGTCGGCTTCAACAACCCGTTTGTCAGCTGGATGAGAGTGGATTTTCCACTTCCCGTATGACCGGCGATTCCGAAGAACTCGCCCGTGTGAATCGAAAACGAAAGTTCTCTCAAAGCCCAGTGCTCGCTAGGAAAACGCCCCCAATCTGCCTGCTTCTTGCCTCTCGCAATTGACAAGTGACGATGGCGCTTTCGCGAAACAGCCTCGTAGGTGAAAGAAACGTTCTTGAACTCAATGAGCGCAGGCTCCGATGGAATCAAGATCTTGGCGGCAGTGGCCGGCTCAATAGCCGAAAGGGACGGTCCCTCAGGATCGTTGTCCAAGGTCGGCACCATAGCATCAGCAGCAAGCACTACGGCGCCAAAGTCCAAAGCCGGGTCCATGGCCACAGGAACCGAAACAAAATCTTCAATCGGCAACGCATCCGAATCCGCGCCCATCTCTGGCGCGCCTTCCGCATAGGCATCCAACGCACCCCCACCGCCATCGGCGAAAAGCGCAACCAGTTCGGACTCAAGCGCATCCTCGTCGACGTGCATGTCAACAGGCACTGCACGCGCACGCAACTCACGACTCAAGCTCGCTGCGAACGGCACGTCCAAGGCGAGCTGGGCTAGCTTTTCTGCCTGCAAGAACACTTCGTGCGGCGCGCCGTCGAGAGCAACCTTGCCGCCCTCGAGCACGATGACGCGATCGGCATGTGTGGCCTCTTCCATATAGTGCGTGATAAGCACGATAGTCATGCCAGCATCGTTAAGCTCATGGCATACGCGCAAAAGCCCCGCCCGCCCGCGCGGGTCGAGCATAGCGCTCGCCTCATCAAGGACGAGAATATCTGGCCCCATCGCCAGCGCGCCCGCCACGGCCACACGCTGCTTTTGGCCGCCCGACAGCGTTTCTGTCTGTTTTTTCCCAAAACCTTGCAGCCCCACCTGCGCAAGCGCCGATTCCACGCGTATACGCAGCTCATCGGCTGGCACGCCCAGATTCTCGGGGCCAAAGGCGACGTCGTTTTCGATGATGCTGGCCACAATCTGGTCATCGGGATTCTGAAACACCATTCCGGCATGGCTGCGCACGAAGAAAACGTTTTCGGGCGCCGACGTATCGCGACCGAGCACGCTTACACGGCCCTCGTCAGGCAAAAGCAAAGCATTCACGTGCTTTGCAAGCGTCGATTTGCCGCTGCCGTTTCCGCCGAGCACGCATACAAACGAGCCCTGCTCGATGGCCAGAGACACGTCATCGAGCGCGCGGCGCTGGCCGTCATAGCTGAAACCGGCGTTTTGAAACTCGATGCCAATCATGAAGCTAACGACCCGTTACCTGGACTGTCGCTCGTAAACCAGGTAAACACAAACTATTCCTGCAGGGAGTTTTCGCTATCCTCGTAGTTTGGCAATTCGTTTTCGGAAGGCGTCGAAACAGACTTGCCTTCGATCAACGTAGCAGATTGCTGTGCCGAAGCGGCATCTTTGCCTACGAGAGCGCGCCATTCGGCGAACGCCTTGAGCTCGGGCTCGTTTATGGCCATGGCGATAGCAACAACCGCAACGTCGTCGGCGTACCCTACGATGGGAATGTCATCGGGGATGAGATCTTTTTTCTTGACCAGATACAGAAACGCGCTGACAAGAGAAATGACCACTTTGGGGGAAACTTCGGTATATTCCCTGGTGACATAGCTTTTTACCATCTCGGCCATCAGCGGGATATTCTCGAACGATTTCACGACCTTTTCGGGCAAGCCCTTGAGCTTATCTTGCAGCTGCACCAGAAGATCGTCGATTTGCTCGGGGCTTTCGATGATGCTCTTTGCCTGATTAACGCCACCATCGATGATACCGCGCGCCCACTCGGCGCTGAACTGCTGAGCCATGATGCCTCCAATCTGCCGCCAAACGATGCGCTCATTGTACCGCAGGACACAAAAAAGCGACCGAAAGGAGACTTCCCTTACGGTCGCATTTTCGTCAATGAGTCACGCCCCAGGGGCAAAACTCATCCGAAATGAGTCACGCCCCAGGGGCAAAACTCATCCTTCGCCCTACGCGTTCGCCATGCCCTTGGGCATGCAGCCCTTGCGAGCGCCGGCGCCGTAGATACGCGCGGCGTAGACGAACGCCTCGAAGTTTTCGCGCGGAGTTCCGATGGGCACCTGGCAACCTGTGCCGAGGTTGTATCCCATCGGGCTTTCGGCGCCATCTCGAATGCAGTTCTTGCAAGCTTCGATAACATCATCAGGCGTGCCGAGCAGCATGACGTCGACTGGGGCGACATTGCCGACGAGCGCGAATTTGTCACCAAGACGCTCCCGCGCTTCAGCCAGGCTCTCGCAATTGTCGACGCTGAAGCTCGCAACTTGCAGCGTGGCGATTTCATCCCACAGCGGGCTTGTCTTTCCGCAAATGTGCAGGCCGGGCTTTTTGCCAAGCAGCTCGGTCAAGCCGGCGATAAGATCCTCGAGTTTGGGCTTGGAAATATCGACGAATTGTTTGTTGCTCAAAACGCCAGAGCAGGTAAACGGATCACATACGTTGCAACCACCACCGCCGAATTCGTCGACAAACATCTTGACCCACGAAAGCGTATGATAGTTCGCGAGATCCATGAGCTCATCGACCGCTTCGCGGTGCTTGCGCGTTTCGCGCAGCAGCGTATCGGCGCCCAAAACCGTTGCCGAAACAGTAATCGGCCCCGTGACCATGAACCCGATACCCATCTCGGGGAAAGCGTCCTTCAAAATCCGCAAGCGCTCAAGAATCGCCAGATAAACCGGATGGGTAAACGGATCGATGTCGAGCAGCTTGTGCAAATCCTTTATGCTGTCGATCGCCGGTCCAACAACGCGGTCGATACCGACTTCAGGGAAAACAATGTCAGCTCCCAAAGCCTGAGCAACCGTGCGCAAACGCAAGCCAGAAGCGAGACCGACGATGCCGAATTCCTCGCGGCGACGCTTCAGGATGTCGATGTGGACATCTGGATCGTCGCGCCATTGCGCGGTTGTGTAGCCGAAGATGCCCGCCATAGCCTCTTCATTACTCTGAATAGAATATGGGATATGGTCAGCTTCTTCTCCTGATGCGTATGCAACGGCACGCTCGCCTTGCGTCATTTTTTCGACATACGTCTCAAAAT
Organism: uncultured Coriobacteriaceae bacterium; assembly: GCA_902796815.1. Taxonomy (GTDB): domain Bacteria; phylum Actinomycetota; class Coriobacteriia; order Coriobacteriales; family Eggerthellaceae; genus UBA9715. The sequence goes on from CADBQL010000144.1 coordinate 3,328, forward strand.
GACGTTTGAGTTCCTCTATTTCCACAAAAGCTCCCTTCCGTCGGCCCGATAAACAACTCCATTGCATCACGGAGACAACAAACGCTTGCCCTACTAGGCAAGCAGCAGACAGTTTTCCCTTAGACTATGCGCGCAGATTTAAGCCCTCTATCAGCAGGCAAAAAGCCAACGCGCTTCCCTGCGCGCCGGCAATGCAGAAAAACGACGGGATGCAGACTATCCCGTCGTCGCCGATTGTACCACCGAAACCATGCCTCTCGCGGTTAATGTAAGTTTTATCCTATGAGTTAATCATCAAGATAGCCCACTACCTGCGTGCGGTAACCGAGATACTCCGAACGATTCTGGGCTTGCGACGCATCGCGCGATATCATAGGAGCGAAGAGAAAGGGGAGCCATGCAAAAAACCAAACTATCCTGCATCGATTGCGCGCTTAACAACTGCGAGCATCGCGGCGAAACCCATCCGACGTTTTGCCCCACCAACAACTTCAAGCTCGAAGAGCATGCGCAGCTCATCGAGCGGCTCGAAGACGAGCAGAACAAGCGCATCATCGATAGTGCCGCATTTTCAGCGCACGTCGGCCATCGGCAAAAGCTCAGCCACCTTGAGGAAACGGTCGTGTTCGCCCAGAGGTACGGCGCCCAAAAAATCGGCATCGCCGCCTGCATCAGCCTTGCCGCAGAGGCGCGTGCAGCCGCAAAGGTGTTTCGCGCCCAGGGCTTCGAAGTTGTCGGGGCCATCTGCAAGGCCGGATGCATCACGTTTGGCGATTTGAACGTGCCAGAAGACGAGCGCGGACCCGACGCTGTCTTGTGCAACCCGCTTTACCAAGCGCAGTTGCTGAACGAGGAGAAAACCGACCTCAACGTCGTCATCGGCCTATGCACCGGCCACGATGCGCTTTTTCTTAAATACGCCGATGCACCCTGCACCGTGCTCACTGCGAAAGATTTCAAGTTCGACCATTGCAGCATCCGTGCGCTTCGTGAGGACGATCCATCCGGCGATTACGAACATCTCGTGAGCCAAAAAGTGCATTGGGATCACGCCTAGGGCCGAGCGCGCGAACGCATGTTTGGGTATGCAAGCGCAGGCGCTCGCGCATCTTAAGCCAAGCGACTCTCAGCCAATTTTGCGGTGTGTTGCGAAAATTAACGCACAAAAAATTCTTCACAATTGGAAAACCCCAGA
>CADBQL010000145.1 GCA_902796815.1 uncultured Coriobacteriaceae bacterium
AAGCCGGCGGTGCAACTGGTGCTGGTCAGAAGAACCATTCAGACGAAGGAGCCCTGTCATGAGCGGTCTTGTCCCGGAAGCCTTCGGACACGATCCCTCGGCGACCGCTGCGTTCGCCGCGCTTCCTGACGTGAGCCCTTCTGAGCGCCCGCGTCGAAAGCTGCGCTCCGTGGTTGTTGGCGGGGGGACGGGCGCTCCTGTTTCGATACGCACGCTGCTCTCAATGGGCATCAAAACCGATGCCGTCGTCGCTATGGCCGACGATGGTGGCTCAACCGGCATCTTGCGTGATCAGGCGGGTGCTACGGCGCCCGGAGATGTTCGAAAATGCATAACCGCCATGGCCGGCCAGCCTGATGACGCTTTGACGCAGGCGTTCAAGATGCGTTTTGGATTTGCGGATAACCATACGCTCGGAAACCTCATGCTTTCGGCCCTCGAGGTAACGAGTGGAGGGTTTCCCCAGGCCATACAAATTTGCGAGGAGCTTCTCGATGCGCGTGGGCATGTATATCCCTCAACGCTCGGGCGTGTGACGCTCGCTGCTCAGACGCGAGACGGACGTCTTCTCGAAGGACAGGCTGTTGCGAACCATTCGCGAACCGCACTTCGCAAGGTGGCGTTACGTTCCGATGGCGACTTGCGGGCATATGGACCAGCGCTCGATGCTATTGCCGAAGCAGACCTGATCGTGCTCGGTCCCGGATCACTTTTTACATCCATTATTCCGAACTTGCTTGTGCCCGGTGTTGTCGATGCGATTCGACGTTCGGATGCGCTTGTTGTTTTTGTATGCTCTCTTGCCGATATGCAAGGCGAAACACGCGGCATGCGCGCCCTCGAACATTATGAGGCGCTATCCATGCATGGTGTAAAGGGCCTTGTCGACGTGATGCTCGTACACGATATCACGCACTCGGCTTTGCCGGAGCAAGACGATGAAGACACAGGCGAAGAGCCGTTTGTACGATTGGTGCAAATCGATGATGCGGACAAAGCTGCCATTGAGAATGCCGGCACGAAAGTCGTCATATGCGATCTTGTCGATGACCTGCATCCGACCTGGCACGATCCTGCAAAGCTTCGCCACGTGTTTGCGGATGTCATTAACGAATCGCGGCCACATAAACGCTCGCTTTTTAACTTGCGCTAGTTAGCAAATACGACCAAAACGTCTTAAATTATTGGTCAAACACTTTGAAAGGGATACTTGCCGTCAGCTTAGGCGGCGGAATGGGGAAACGATGTCGTTCAACACCGACGTCAAAGAGGAGCTTGCCCGCGTAGAGCCAGGTTGCTCGCATTGCGATCGTGCGCTTCTTGCTGCGCTTATACGGATTGAGGGAACCCTGTTCTTTGGCGGCCAAGGACGATATCGGCTCGAAGTTGTTACTGACGCGCCTTCCGTGGCCCGTTTGACCTGGCGTCTTTTGCACGAGACATATGGGTTGCACACCGAGCTCACGACGAGGCGAAGTGTGCTGCACAAGACACCGAACTATCTCATAGACGTACCTGCGCAAGAAGGCCTCGTTGAGGCGTTGCGTGATATGGGCGTCCTTGGTGAGGGCGGGCTCGAGCTCGGCGTAGCGCCGGGGCTCGTAGCCAAGCAATGCTGCGCGGCGTCATACTTGCGAGGTGCGTTTTTGGGAAGTGGCTTTGTTTCGGACCCGCGTGGCGATTTCCATTTTGAGATGACGGTCGAATCTCGCGAAATGGCTGATGATCTTGTCGGGCTTTTGGCGGAAAAGGGAATTCGGGCCCGCATCATGCAACGCCGTTCGTCGTTCGTGGTCTATATAAAGTCCGGTGAGGCCATCCTGCAGTTTCTGGCATTCGTCGGTGCGCATCAATGCGCGCTCGTCATGGAGAACGCACGCGTCGTTAAAAGCGTGCGCAACGATGTAAACCGCCAAACCAACGCTGAAATGGCCAATCAGATGAAAGCAGCATCTGCGTCTGTAGACCAAATCTACGCCATGCGTGCGGTGCTTGAGGCGTACGGCGTCGAGAAGCTCCCTCCTGCGCTTCAGGAAATCGTGCGACTGCGTGTTTCGTTTCCGGATGCGACTCTCAAGGAGCTTGGCGAGCGCGCGAATCCGCCTCTTACGAAGTCGGCCGTTTATCACAGAATCAGGCGTATCGAGCAAATGGCCCGGGAGTTGCAATAACGGTACATACAGCGCATCATGCGACTTCGAAACCTAGGAGTTTTTTAGCGCTTCAATAGGGATTATGAATCAAATAGTTATCGTTGAGCTGCGAAAACAAACAAACTTTCCCGTTTACCGTATAAATGTCCGCAGAGTGCATTAATCGCGCTACAATGGAGCCATCCCAAAACTTGGTTGTAACCTATTGAAAGGGGTTATGTTATGACAACAAAGGTTGGTATCAATGGTCTTGGTCGTATCGGCCGTCTCGTTCTGCGCGTCGCGCTAGCCGATCCCGATATCGAAATCGTCGCAGCCAATGCTCCTGGCGACATCAAGGGCATCGCGAATCTTGTTAAGTACGATTCCACGCATGGCCGCATCTATGACGAGGTAATCGGCGAAGAGGGCAAGCTCATCATCGACGGCAAAGAGATCAAGATCCTGTCCGACCGTGATCCCAAGAACCTTCCGTGGGGCGAACTGGGTGCTGACGTCGTCATTGACTCCACCGGCGCTTTCTACAAGGCTTACCATCCGCAGGATCATATCGATGCTGGCGCCAAGAAGGTCGTGCTCTGCGCTCCTGGCAAGAACCCGGACCACACGATCGTCATGGGCGTTAACGATGACACCTACGATCCCGAGAAGCACAACATTGTCTCCAACGCATCGTGCACCACGAACTGCCTCGCGCCGTTTGCGAAGGTCCTGCTCGACAACTTCGGCATCAAGCGCGGTTTCATGAACACGATTCATGCGTTCACCAACGACCAGAAGGTTCTCGACCACACTCACAAAGATTATCGTCGCGCCCGCACCGCTTCGGCCTCCATCATCCCGACGACGACCGGCGCAGCCCGCGCTGTCGCCCTGGTGCTTCCCGAGCTCAAGGGCAAGCTTGACGGCTTTGCTACCCGCGTTCCCACCCCTGACGGATCGATGGTCGATCTTACGGTCGAGCTCGAGCGCAACGTCACGATCGAGGAAATCAATGCGGCCATGAAGGCAGCTGCTGAAGGTCCGATGAAGGGCATCTTGGAGTACACGGAAGATCCGATCGTCTCTATCGACATCGTCGGCAACAAGCACTCGTCGATTTTCGATGCCGGCCTGACCATGGTGCTCGGCGGAGAGGGCAACCTCGTGAAGTGCGTGTCATGGTATGACAACGAGTGGGGTTACTCCAACCGCGTCGTCGATCTTGCGAAGATCGTGCTCTAAAGCAAAAAGCCTGGGGCGCAAGCAGATGAGCTTGCGCCCCTTTGTGTTGCAACGTGCCGACAAGCTATCAGTTTGTCGGCCGTTTCTAAGTATTCTGTAACCCACGAGGAGGTTTTCATGGCAGAAATCAAGACTATTGATGAGCTGGATGCAGCAGGCAAGCGCGTTCTCGTGCGCGTTGACTTCAATGTTCCCGTAAAGGATGGCGTCGTGTCCGACGACACGCGTATTCAGGCGGCCCTTCCCACTATCAAGAAGCTCGTCGATCAAGGTGCTCGAGTCATTTTGATGAGCCATCGTGGTCGTCCGTCTGGGACGGGTTTCGAAGAAGAGTTCTCGCTGCGGCCTGCTGCCTTGCATCTGGCGGAAGTGCTCGGCAAGCCTGTTGCGTTCGCTTCCGACATCGCCGGAGAAGACGCGATCGCTAAGGCGGAGGCTCTGAAGGATGGCGAGATTCTGATCGTTGAGAACCTGCGTTTCGACAAGCGCGAGAAGAAGAATGACCCCGAGTTCTGCAAAGAGCTCGCGAAGCTCGGCGAAGTCTACGTCAACGACGCGTTTGGCACCGCGCATCGAGCCCATGCCTCAACTGCAGGCGTGGCCAAGCTCCTCCCTGCATATGCTGGTTACCTGATGCAGAAGGAAGTCGGCACCCTCACGGGCATGCTCGAGGATCCCAAGCGTCCGTTCTGCGCCATCCTAGGCGGCAGCAAGGTCTCTGACAAGATCCAAGTCATCGAGTCGTTGCTCGACAAGTGCGACACGCTCGTCATCGGCGGCGGCATGTGCTTCACCTTCCTGCTTGCTCAGGGCATGGAGGTCGGCACATCCCTGAAGGAAGAGGATTGGATCGAGCGTGCCAAGGGTCTGCTCGATGCCGCTAAGGAAAAGGGCGTTGAGTTCCTCCTGCCCGTCGACGTTGTTTGTGCTGACAAGTTCGCCGAGGATGCTGCCACGAAAACTGTTCCTGTCACTGAGATTCCTGCGGATATGATGGGCCTCGACATCGGACCCGAGACTGCTAAGCTGTACGGCGAGGCTATCGCTAAGGCCAAGACCGTGTTCTGGAATGGCCCGATGGGCGTTTTTGAGATGGACGCGTTTGCCGAGGGAACGCGCCAGGTCGCTCTCGCTGTTGCCGAGAATGAGGAAGCAGACACAATCATCGGCGGTG
>CADBQL010000146.1 GCA_902796815.1 uncultured Coriobacteriaceae bacterium
CCCCTCGACCTCGGGGTGGCCCGCCTCCCCCACGACGATGACACGGCATCCCTTGCGCGCGAGCTCTGCGGCCGCCTTCTGCGCGCGCTCGACATGGGGACATGTCGCGTCGATAACGGGAAGGCCGCGAGCCATGACAGCATCATGTACGTCAGGCGTCACGCCGTGGCTACGAATAATGATCGTGCCATCGTGTATATCATCGAGCGAATCGGCCACGAACACACCATGCGCTTCGAGGTCTTTCACGACTCCGGGATTGTGGATTAGCGGTCCGAGCGTGTAAGCCCGTCCCTCCCCTTCTACAGCGTCCATCGCCAGATCAAGCGCCCGTTGCACGCCATAGCACGCACCGGCTTTTTCCGCGCGAACAACCTTCATCGGTATCGTATTCCTTTCGCCACATGACATAAAGTCGTGTTTTTTGTCATTAAGCGTTCCACTAATAATTGACTATTTTGGTTAATGACAAAAAACACGACTTTATGTCATCCTCATCACTCAGCGAGCAACGCCTCCACGTCTGCCGACGACAAGCGCGGGATGGGATGGTCCGCAAACGCTGCCGTGAAGTCCTTGTCCTCGGGAAAAAGCTCGACCATGTCGACCTCTTCGGGCGAAACGTCGCGGAACAGCGCAAAACATTCGCGCAGCGCGTACCAGACGCAACCGTCGAGGCGGTCTTCCTTGGGCAGAAAGTCGAAGTCCTCAATCATCACGGGGTTACCATACACGATTGTGACCTTGGGAAACCGAACCCGTTCGCCCTTGCGCTTGATCTTTTCGACGTTGCGTACGCCCATGGGCAGAATGGGCGCTTTGCCCATGCGCGCGATGAGCGCCGCACCACCATGTATATGCGATACTGCCGAGCCCTTCCCACGGCGCGTACCCTCGGGCATGATGGCGACAATCTCGCCGTTTTTCAGCATGCGCGCCGCACGCTTGATAGCCGTGCGATCAGCCGTATCGCGCTTGATCGGAAACGCCCCGACCTGCGCGATAATCCAGCCAAGTAGAGGGTTATCGAACAGCGATTCGCGCGCCATAAAACGCGACCAATGATGAGGAAACATGCTCACATACATGAACACGACGTCCAGATACGACGTGTGGTTCGACACCAAGACGACGCCCGAGCGTTTCGCAAGCGCGTCGAGCATCGCACGGTTCTTCACATCGAAGCGCCACAGCACCTTGCAGATTCCCGTGACAGCCCCCACGATCACATACGCGGGACCGCGATTGTAGTGCTTTTCGCCCTTATCGTACTCGTCGACGCCGAGCGGCAGATCAAACAGCGCTTCGTATTTCTTGGGTTCTGCCGACTCTTTTTGCGCAAATGCATTTCCAGTCGTCTCCACGTCCGCCCTTTCTCGTTAAGCTTGCACCGTTTTCGTTCACGCCAACCCATTTTGCCCAGGATAACAAGCAGATCACTCGCGAGCTAGGGCGCAAATCTGAGCGATGACCTCGTCCATCGTCATATCGGATGAATCGATGTGGACGGCATCTTCGGCCGGCCGAAGCGGCGAGGCAGCACGCGAGGAATCGTATTCGTCGCGGCGGATGATATCGGCGAGCACCTCTTCGTAATCGGTCGATCCTATGCCGCGCTGTTCGTTTTGCAACACGCGACGGCGAGCGCGAGCTTCATTCGAAGCAGTCAGGAACACCTTAACCTGCGCCTCGGGAAACACGACCGTGCCGATGTCGCGACCTTCAACCACATAATCACCCGCCCGACCGATGCGCTGCTGCTGAGCAACGAGCGCCTCACGCACGGCAGGCACGGCCGAAACGGGACTCACGGCGCGGTCAATCTCGGCAGTGCGAATGGCGTCGGTCACGTCGACGCCGCCTATGGAAACGCCGACCGGCTTGGGATTGCCAGCTTCATGCGCGAACTCGATCGCATACGTGCGGGCAATTTCCCCGAGATGCTCTGCGTCGTCGAGCGCAACTCCGTCAGCAAGCGCTTGCCAAGCACATGCGCGGTACATTGCACCCGTATCCAGGCATGAAAAGCCGAGCTCGCGCGCCACCTCCACCGATACGCTCGATTTTCCCGCTCCGCTCGGACCGTCGATTGCCACAATCATTGCCAACTCCGTTTCGAATAATTCGCATGCAGAGAAAACGCGGTGCGTCATCGTCGCGCCATCGTGCTATCGCGCTGTTGCGCCATCCAGCGTTTTCCCCTGCTTTTCCCATTTGATGACCAAAATGCTTAATGACAAAAAACACGACTTTATGTCATCTTTATCGGCAGAGGCGCTCCACGTCCTCCAAGAAGTCGGGATAGCTCACCTCGACGCTACCGAAATCCGTGACCTGAACGGGCACGCGACCCGTCAAGCCCACCAAGGCCCAGGTCATGGCAAGACGATGATCGCCACGCGAATCGAAGACGAGGCCTTCGGGCACAACAAGGTTGGGCTGGCCTTCTATGAACAGGTCGGCACCTTCGGTCCAGGCATCGACGCCCATGAGGGCAAGGCCGCTCACGATGGCTTCGAGGCGATCCGATTCCTTGGCACGCAGCTCTTCGACGTTGCGGAAGACCGTGATGCCGTGCGCGTGTGCAGCCACAAGCGAAAGCACCGGCACCTCATCGACGAGGCTCGCAATCTTGTGACCGGGAATTTCGCACCCGTGCAGCCGCTCGGTATAGCAGGCCGAAACGATGCCGTAGGGCTCCTTTCCCGCAGAACCCGTGCGACGCGTGTTGACGTCGGCGCCCATTTTCTCGAGCGTCATCATAAAGCCCGTTCGAGCGGTGTTGAGGCTCACGTTTTCGATCTGCACGGCACTTCCGCGCTTCAGGAGCGCCGCGCACACCACGAACGCCGCAGATGACGGGTCACCCGGTACGCGAACCTCAGCCGAATGCATGCGCGCCGGCCCCTGAACCCGGGCCGTGCGCTCCCCCGCCGTGGTCTTCACGCCGTATTCGGGCAGCATGAGTTCGGTGTGGTTGCGCGAAACGGACGGCTCGTTGATTTCGGTTACTCCGTTGGCACGGATACCTGCCAGCAATACAGCAGTCTTGAGCTGGGCAGACGCCATCGGCGAATTGTACGTGATAGCACGCAGGTTGCGGCATCCCCGCTCGGTGATCGGAAGCGTCTCGGCACCGGCGGGATCGAACTGCACGCCCATTTTCATGAGCGGAGCAGTGATGCGGCGCATGGGTCTTTTGGAAAGCGATGCATCGCCCTCGATGCGCACCTCGATGTCCCACGGCGCGAGCACGCCCATGAGCAGGCGTGCCGTCGTGCCGGAATTCGCACAGTAGATGGGCCCGTCCGGTTGCTTCGGCCCTGCTTCGCCCCAGCCCTCAACGCCGCCGGCTAAGCTGCCGTCGGTCTGCTTCTCGAGCGTAACCTTGGCGCCAAGCTTCTGGACCGCATCGATGGAAGCACGCACATCACTTGAGTCGAGCACGCCGACCAAACGCGAAGTGCCTTCAGCCATAGCCGAGAACAGGATGGCGCGATGCGAAATCGACTTGTCCCCCGGTACCGTCATCGTACCGTCAAGCGGCGCAGGCAGCGGATTGATTACTTTGGGTTCGCTTGCTTCGTTAGACATGAATGTGCTCCTTCGGATTCAAGGGGGCAAATGATACGGCATATCCAGCACCGATGAGCTTAGCCGACAGCTGGCCCACATCGCCCTCGTCGGTCAGGATCATCGAAAGGAACGCACGGTCCTCGGTAACGTGATCGATTTCGATGGATTGAATATTGCATCCCGCTTCGCTCGCGATGGTCGTAGCCTCTGCCACAGCGCCAGGATGGTTGGATATGGGAATGCGCACTTCGAGCAGGCGCTCGGAGGACGGCACCCAGGCGACGGGAAGCGAGCGACGCACATCGGCCGCTTGCGAAAGCAACGCCGTGAGTTTTGCGCGATCGCCCGTCTCGAGCGCTTCGGCGAACGAGCCCAGGATGCCCTGCATCTCTCGAAGACCCGCTTTCACCTGCTCAGCGTTGTCGAATGCAATGCCGCACCATAAGCTCGGCGAACCCGCAGCGATGCGCGTAGTGTCTTTGAAGCCGCCTGCCGCAAGCCGCATGATGGACTGCTGGTCGTCGGATGCACGATCCGCAAGCGTCACCAGCGACGACGCCACGAAATGAGGCACATGGCTCACGACGGCGACGGCTCGGTCATGCTGGTTCGGCGCGATGTTGATCATACGGGCGCCGAGGCCCGTAACCAGTTCGTGAAGCGCCGGTATGTAGTCGGGCGGCGTCCCCTCGTCGGGACACAAAATCCAATACGCGCCCTCGAAAAGGTCGTCGCGGGCTCCATCGATGCCGTTGACTTCCGAGCCGCACATAGGATGGCCTGGTACGAAGTTATGCGGAAAACGCAGGATGCGCGCTGCCATTTCGGACACGCGCACCTTCGTCGATGCCGTATCGGTGACAATGCCCGTATACCCGCTCTCGGCGATTGCCCGCAAGTACGGCTCGTCCGCGTCGACCGGAGTAGCAAGGATTACGAGGTCGCATGTGCCGCAGCCGGCATCGAGCAGTTCCGAAAAACGACCTTCGGTATCCGCAAGCGCTTCGTCAACGAGACTCTTCTCAAGGGCGATCTCGCGCGTGCGCTCGTCTATGTCGACACCCGTGATGCGCACGTCGGGCCACGCCTTGCGCAGGGCACCCGCAATAGATGCACCGATAAGGCCCAAGCCGACTATGACGATATGCTTGAACAAGCTTTCCTCCGGTTTCGATTGGTGATGACTCCATTCTACACCAGGATGAGCGCGGGGTCTGACCCCATGCTCATTTATTCACTTCAAGCTATCGACTTCTTCTTGTGAAAGGATACGCCACTGGCCTAACTCCAAGTTGCCGAGCGAAAGCGAGCCGAACGTTTCGCGATGAAGCCGCTCAACTTGGTTGCCAACGGCTTCGAACATGCGCTTAACCTGGTGGTATCGCCCCTCATGGACGGTTATGCGCACGAGCCGTCCGTATTTGCCCACAACGTCTACCTCGGCGGGCTGTACCGGACCATCCTCGAGCTCGACGCCCATGCGTAACCGAACGGCACCGTCGACGCTCAGGGGGCGCTTGAGGTGAGCTAGATACGTCTTGGGCACATGACAACTCGGGTGCAAAAGGGAGTTTCCCAATTCGCCGTTAGTCGAGAAGAGCAAAAGCCCGGTCGTGTCAGCATCGAGCCGCCCGATAGGATACAGCCCTGGATAGCGATCGACTGGCACGAGGTCGGCTACAATGGGGCGATCCGACTGGGCTTTCATCGTCGTGATAACGCCTTCGGGCTTGTTCAGCATGAGGGTGACCGGCTTGTCTTGCAGCGTTACGGGACGCCCGTCAACCGCAACCTTGTCCACGAGCGGGTCAACTTTCGTGCCGAGCGCGGTGACCACGATGCCGTTCACGGTCACGCGACCCTCCGTCATGAGATTCTCGGAGGCGCGACGCGACGCGACGCCAGCACGCGCCAGAAACTTTTGGAGGCGCATGGGCACGATCTTGCCTCCGCGCCCATCATCGGGCCTCTCCTCGAAAGGTATGTGCTCATCTACGTTTGCATCCATATGCGTTACTCGTCATCCATGTTGAACGTTAGCGCGTCGAAGTCAATCTTGTCGACGACGCCGAGAGCGCCGGCAAGGGCTCCCGACGCGAGCGTGTCGACGCTTTCGACAATGCTAACCTGCGAATAATCAGGTTGCGAAACCTCTCCTTGAGAAGAGCCGCCCTGGAAAGTCGTGCTAGAAGCACCTGCTTGCGAGATTGCCTCGTGGAGAGCCGGCGCATCGCTGCCATCAGCTTCGCTCCCCGCTGCCTTCAGGCTCGGAGCCCCCAGGCGCTCACGAATAAGCTGGGCAGTTTTTTCATCAGGCGCGAACTCGACCAGATCGGGCAGGTCGTCCACCGAACGCAGGCCGTATTTTTCCAAAAAAGTGCGAGTCGTGGCATAGAGGATCGGATTGCCCGGAGCATCTGCCGTACCCGCCTCGCGCACATACCCGCGCTCGACGAGCGTCGAAAGCGGGCCGTCGGACGTGACACCGCGAATGGCCGAAACCTGCGCACGCGTGACGGGCTGCGCATAGGCAACAATTGCGAGCGTCTCAAGCGCAGCGTTCGACATGCGTCGCGTATCCCATGACAGGACGTACTTTTCGATAAGCTCGTGAAAAGCCGGATGCGTGTACAACCGCCAGCCGCCCGCCACCTCGCGCAACTGGATGCCACGCCCGTCCTCTTCGAACTTGCGTGCAAGCCCGTCAAGCGCAGCTTCGATATGCTCGACATTCTCCTCGAGCATCTTCGCGAGCACGACGGCGCTCACCGGCTCATCGCTCACGAACAGCAACGCCTCGATCGCCGCAGGCAGCTGCTCTTCCGTTATGCCTTCAACCACAACCACTCCTTACATAATGAGCAGGGGGTCAGACCCCTTTCCCAAAAATGAGCAAAAAGTCAGACCCCGCGTTCATCAGCCTCATCACTATCGAAAAGCAGCTCCCCCGAGCCTTCGACATACGTTATCCGGATATCGCCAAACGGATCGTCTTGCACGATATCGATCATCGAGCGCTTGTACAGCTCGAGCACGGCCAAAAACGATACGACGACGATGGGCGTCGGTGTGTCGCGATCGACGATTTCCGAAAACCTCATCTGCTTGCGGTTGCGAATACGCGCATGCAATGCGCGCACATGCACCTCCACGGGAATCGGCTTGGCCGCGATATGCTCGGATTCGAGCAAGGCCGTTTCGCGACGCGCATAGGCATCGGCCGCCATGAACGCAAGCGACTCAAGCGGTATATCGCGCAAAAAGTCGGGCATTACCTGCATGAACATCGGATCAGGCCCAAAGGGGCGCACGTGCATGCGCGCCTGGTCACGCTCGCGAGCTTCGAGCATGGCCGCCGCATTCTTGTACTGCTTGTATTCCAGCAGCCGCGCTATGAGCATGTCGCGTGCCTCGCTCGGCGTGAGCTCGGCAATCTCCTCGTCGGTCTCGTCGGTATCGCGCGGAACGAGGCTGGCGGCTTTAATCTCGAGCAACGTCGCCGCCACAAGCAGAAAATCGCTCGCTACATCCAAGTCAACCAGCCGCATGCGCGCGATTTCCGCCAGATACTGGTCGGCAATCTGTGCAATCGAAATCGAGCCGATGTCTACGCGCTGGCGGCTGACCAAGTAGAGAAGGATATCGAAAGGCCCCTCAAAGCTTTCGGTTCGCACACGGTACGACATTGGCGCCTCTAATAGGGAAACATGAGATTGAACAGGTTGTAGGCTGTAAGATTCAGATATGCGCCAATCGGATTGACGTGCAAAATCTCAGGCACCAGGATAACCACGACGAGAAAAATAGGCAACGCATACTGCTGGATCTTGTAATACGTGTTCAAATGTTCGACTGGGCAAAAGAACGCGAAAATCGATGAGCCGTCAAGCGGAGGGATCGGCAAGAGGTTGAAAAACATCAAGAACAAGTTGATAAGCACGTAATACGGCAAAAAGTACAAGAACACGTAGGCGAGCACTTCGCTGCTGCTCACAAGCTCGCCGAGCGGAAGCGCCGCTTGGCACGCCCACGCCACAATTACGCCGACAATAGCTTGCAGCAAGTTAGCCGCAGGACCAGCCAATCCTACGATCAGGTCACCCTTTCGCGGATTCTCGAAATACCGCGGATTGTACGGCACAGGCTTCGCGTATCCGAAAATCGGCATGTTCGCAGCCATAAGCAACAACGGCATGAGGACGGTCCCAAACGGGTCGATGTGCTTCAGAGGGTTGAACGAAAGCCTCCCCTGTTTTTGCGCCGTCGGATCGCCGAGTTTGTACGCGGCAAAGGCGTGCCCCATCTCATGAAGCACGATAGCTGGCACGAACGCCAAAATGGAACAAATTATGTACGGTATCGAAAGGTCGCCCATAACGGGATATCTTACTCCATTGGACAAGTTAGGTGATGACGTGTACCATTAATGTATCGAAATCGCACTAATGGTTTTTGAAAGGAACACTCATGGCTCGTTATGGAAGAATCTTCGCAGCGCTCGACGGTGGCGACACCCAGGAAGCGGTCATCCGCCGCACTTTCTCAATCGCCCATGACAACGATGCTGAAGTGCTGCTCGGCCACGTCATCGACTCCGCACTGTTCGAAACGGGCGGCGTGCGTCGCGAGCAAATCGCAAATGCCAACCGAGAGGCCATCGAGAAAGCTCTCGAGCTCCAGCTCACGCGCGCCCGCAACGATGAGCACGTAGCCTCTGTCGACATCCAGGTCCGCGTCGGCCGTATCGGCGAGACGCTCGTGAACGATCTAATCAAGCCCTTCGATCCCGATCTGGTAATCTGCGGCGTCCGCGGCCTCTCGAGCGTCAAGTACGCGTTCGTCGGCAGCGTTTCGACCCACCTCATCCGCCATTGCGACTGCGACGTGCTCGTCGTCCGCCCCGAAGCCATCGAGGAGATTCCGTATCACGAGTACGAGGAAGCTGCCGCCGCCGCTGCCACCAAAAAGTAGCTCAAGCAGCAACGTTTCCTTGAAAGCAAAAGCCCCGCAATCGCGGGGCTTTTTTCGTGACTCATTTAGCCAACTCGTTTTGGCAGGACAAAATGAATCGCCGAGCGAGTGGGGGTGGAGCCACCCGCTCGGGCAAAATCTTTACTCGACGACTACGTAACGCACGTACATAGGACCATGGACACCCTCAACGCGCACAAGCTCGATGTCAGCCGTGGCAGACGGTCCGCTGATGAAGCAGATCTGGGACGGAAGCTTTCCGTCAGCGTCAGCGTAAGCCTTCATGACCGTGAGCATCGTCGGCTCAATGGTCGCGGCATCCACGACGGCAATGTGCACGAGCGGAAGCAGGCTGACAGCACGTCCGCAAGCAGGACTCGTCGGCTGCACGACCGTGCCCGTCTCGGCGATGCCGGCGCTCGCGTAGGTGACACCGTATGTCGCGACATAGGCGGCATCGACGTTGGCCTGGCCTTTTGCCTCGTCCCACACGGTTACGTCAGACACCTTCTCCTCGGCGGCCAACGCATCGTAAAGACCCGCTGTGGCAAAACGCTCGTCGGAGGCGCACACAACCGTGCACGCTTCGCCCGTCTCGGGAACGCCTTCACCGACGATGCTTGCCACGCACGCGGCGAGCTCATCGCGCTTGCAGCGCTTGACCTGCACGCGAATCTTCTCGGCCTCGGAAGCAAACATGTCGACCAATTCGGCAGCCGATTTGCCATCCGTCACGCGCCATGGCACGAATTCCCATTCGGGAAGATCGACATGTTCGGCTACTACATCATGCTCGAGCTGCTTGGAGATGGGGTTGAGCAGATCGCTTAAAGACTTGTTTCCCAGTGCCATTACTTACCACCGCCTTGTTGCTTCTTGTGCTCCTTGAACCAGGTGCGGAAGCGCGTCTCCGAAAGGCAATCAAAGTCGCGCGTCGACGTCCAACCCTTGACAACCGGAATCCATGCGCTGTCTTTCGCAAGCGCGTCCTCGCCATGGGCGAGCTTCTTCATCACGGGCGTGCCCATTTTCATCGCGTAATTGTACACATCCACATTCGACCACATGAGAGCGAGCGCCTTGAAGATTGGCACTTCGATGGCGTGGTTCTTGCCCTGTTCGACGATGTTGATGCGGTGCTGACGAATCAAATCGTGGATCGGGATGCTCACAGGGCAGTGCTCGGTGCAAGCACCGCAGAGCGAGCATGCGAACGCCATCGAGTCGATGTCGTCATACCCAACGAGGCCCGCAGTGAGGACGATGCCCATGGGACCTGGGTAAATCGAGCCGTAGCCATGACCGGTAATGTGACGATACACCGGGCAGATGTTGAGGCACGCTCCGCAGCGCATGCAGCGCAGCATATCCGAAAACTCACTGTTGGCAAGCGTATGGCGCCCATTGTCCATGAGCACGATATGCACTTCCTCCGGACCGTCGACCTCGCCGGCACCCCGCGGACCGCTGTCGAGGCTGAAGTATGCCGTCATCTTGGCACCGACCGCGCTGCGCGGCAGCAACGCGAGCATGGTATCAAGCGACTCGAGATCGGGCACGATGCGATCGATGCCCACGAACACAATTTGGACTTTGGGGAACGAATCGACCATACGGCCGTTGCCTTCATTCGTGACGAGCGTCACCGAGCCAGTCGATGCGACGGCGAAATTGCAACCGCGAATGCCGACCTCAGCGTCCATGAACTCCTTGCGCAAAATCTTACGCAGGAAGTGCGTAATCTCCTCAGGCACCGAAGAGCCGTCATAGCCACGCTTCTCCTTGTAAATCTTCATGATGGCTTCGCGGTCGAAATGCAGCGCGGGAACGACGATATGCGAGGGCTTTGATCCGGCCGTCTGCAGGATGTTCTCGGCACAGTCGGTCTCGATAATCGTGATACCGGTTTCCTCGAGGACCTCGTTGAGACCGACTTCCTCAGTCATCATCGACTTGGACTTAACGGCATAGCTCGCTCCGTGCTTTTCGAAAATATCGAGCACTTCCCACAGCGCGTCATCGCCTGTCGGCGCGTAATGCATGATGCAGCCGTTGGCCTCGGCGTTCT
Source organism: uncultured Coriobacteriaceae bacterium (assembly GCA_902796815.1). GTDB lineage: Bacteria > Actinomycetota > Coriobacteriia > Coriobacteriales > Eggerthellaceae > UBA9715. The sequence continues at coordinate 10,616 of CADBQL010000146.1, forward strand.
CAGCGAACTGCTTGACGTAGTAGTCGAGGTTGTCGGTCACGTGGTTGCGGACCTCGGTCGCGTGCATGCGAAGCTGCTGCCAGCCTATGCCCATTTCCTTGACGAGCTCGCCGCGCTTGGTATAGAAGACTTCCTGCGCCGTACGAATCGCGTTATGCTTGAATTCGTCTTTCAGGCCCTCGGTAACGCGCTCGCGCAGGGTTTCGTCGGTATTGTACAGAATCGACATGGCTACCCCCTCGAATCCAGAATCTGCGCGATGTGCATGACGCGAATATCGCGGTCAAGACGCCCGTCTGAGCGCATACGGCCGAGCGCACCCTTGATGTTGAGAAGGCATGGCACGTCTGCGCCGCACACCACGTTCGCGCCCGTCTCGATAATCGTCCGGCATTTCTCATAGACAACCTCGCCGGCAATTTCGGGCTGCTTGAACGAGAACGTTCCACCGAACCCGCAACAACGGTCGGCGTGCTCCATCTCGCGATACTCGAGGCCACGCACGTTGTAGAGCAGTTGCAGCGGCGGTTCCGAAATGCCGAGCAAACGCGTGACGTGACAGCTCTTGTGATAGGTGACCGTATCGTTGAAGGTTGCGCCGACGTCAGTCACACCGAGCTGGTTGACGATGTAGTCCGTAAACTCGTAGCAGCGCTTCGCGAGTTCTTCGGTACGCTTCAGATACTCGGGCTCGTCAGCAAACACGATCGGGTAATCGTTGATGATGGCGTTCATGCACGAACCAGTGAGAGAAACGATGACGTCGTATTCCGGTGAGTCGTATGCATCGATGATCATCTTTGCAGCTGGCACCATTTCCTTAACATAGCCCGAGTTAATCAGGCCCTGCGCACAGCAAACCTGCTTCTCGGGAAGCTCGAGATCGCAGCCGAGCCGTTCGAGCACGTTAACGGCCGCGATGCCGATTTCCGGGTATATCATGTCCACCATGCAACCCGGGAAAAACGCGATTTTCATCTGTCCCCTTTCTCTCATTTGGAACCCGCTTCTAAACTAGAGCGATACCCTTATTATACGCGAACAACGACCCGTGAAACGGACCGCATGCAGCACCACAATCAACGCCTGTAACGAGGCGGAGCATGAGAGACCCCATGCGCGAAGCGTGCCGGTATCCAAAAGATACCGGCACGCTTTTGCAAAAACTACGGAAGGATAAACGCGAGCACGCTCGATTGCAGACCGACGAGAATGCACGTGCCGATAAGGAACGCGACCGACCAGGGAAGCACCTGCTTCATGATGTCGGCCTCGCGCACCTGCGTCGCAACGGCCGCGATGGCCAGCGACTGCGGGCTGATCATCTTTCCGACGACACCGCCCATGGTGTTTGCTGCCAAGAACAGGTCGGGCGTGACGTTTTGCAGCGCCGGGTTAGCCATGGCCGCAGAGTACTGCAGGCCGGCGAACAGGGCGTTTGCACTCGTGTCGGAACCCGTGACAGCCGTGCCGACCCAACCGAGCGTCGGCGAGATAACCGGGAACGCCGGGCCCGAGCCCGAGAGGAAATCGCCGATCGTGATGGTCTGGCCGCTGAAATTCATGACATAGGCCAGCGAAAGGACGAGCACGATCGTGAGCGCCGAGAAACGCATCTTGTAGAAGGTTGTGCCTATGGCCTTGAAAGCCGCGCCCATTGTCATCTTGTAACGGCCATTCTCCGTGTTAATCGTATAGACGAGCGCCGAAATGAAACCCGCTACAAGAAGCATCGTACCCGGCGTAGAGAGGAAGTTCAGGTTGAACGTCGTGCCCGGGTCTTTTCCAGCAGCGCTCAGAACCGCGCCACCCGAAATAATCGGCCAGGCGATCTTGATATCGGTCTGGGAAAGGATGGTCGGGATACCGAGCTTGCATATGCCGAAGACGACCACGACGATAACGTAGGGAACGAGCGCCATGAACGTGCGCTTAGCATTGAGGTCAGACGTGCCCGATTCGGCCAACGACGGCAATCCGAAACGCTCCCTCACGCCATCTACGCCCTTGGGCTTCCAGAAGCGCATAAAGACCACGATGGCGCACATGCCGACGAGTGATGCGATAACGTCGGTGAGCTCGTAGGCGAAGTGATTTGAGCACCACCACTGCGTGATCGCGAACGAAACTCCAACGACCATGGCCGGCAGCCAGCAATCCTTGGCACCTTGCTTTCCGTCGAGGATGATGACGAGCAGGAGCGGCACGAACATCGCGAACAGCGGCGCCTGATAACCGACGATAGCGGCAATGTGCTTGGCGGTTTCGGCTGCAACAGTTGCATCACCGCCAGCAACCATGGCACCCGCCGTCGTAATGGGCGTTGCCACGGCGCCGTAAGCTACGGGAGCCGTGTTTGCGAGCAAGACGGCGAGCGCAGCGCGCTTTGGTTTGACACCAAGCGCGAGGATCATCGTCGCGGTAACCGCGATGGGCGCGCCAAAACCGGCAAGCGCCTCGAGCAGGCCGCCGAAGCAAAACGCGATCATCATCGCCTGGATACGGATGTCGCCACCGCCGACCTGGTCAAAAAACTTCCGCAGGTCCTCTGAACGACCGGAAACGACCGTCACCTCATAGAACCAAACTGCCATGCAGATGATATAGACGATCGGGAAAGCACCGAACGCAGCACCTTGAGTTGCCGAAACGAGCGCCAATCCCGCAGGCATCTGAAACCCGATGATGGCTACGAGAAGCGCTGCCGCGAGAGCTACAACGGCTGAGATGTGCGCCTTTGCCTTAACCCCCAACAACATTATGAAGAATACGACGAGTGGCACGCACGCAACAAGGGCCGAAAGACCTAAGTTGCCCGCTACCGGGTCAAGCAATGCTTGGAACATAGTACCTCCCCTAAGATCCTATACCCCACAGAGTTGCACCGCATAACTCATATACGCTAAACAAAGCGCATGCGGTACAAGACTGCTTCCTTGGTGCATATTCTATATGTTAATTGGTCAAAAAGCACAAACGTATGCGGCATGCGGCGCATTTGCGTCGTATATGGCACAAGTATGCCTTTTTTGGTCTGCGCTATTTGAACGTATTAAGAGTTACCTGGCATTCATTGGCGCCAGCCATGAGAGCACTCATTGCTGCTCACGGGGGTCTGCACGTCCCGCAAAACCCCAGGTGAGAACGCGCATCGGCTTGTCCTCGTAGCTTTGGAATTTTTTAGTTTGTGTCTGCGGAATCGCCGATGTCGCGCCCTCACCTGGGGTTTTGCTCTGAAATCACGCTGGCTCAGTGAACTGAAACGAACGCCTTGTTACACATCGAGCCAAATTGAAAGGGCGAGAACCGCTCGGTTCTCGCCCTTTTCGAAGTGAATCTTGCGCTGTAACTGCGACTGGCTACTTGAAGAAGCCTTCGTAGTTGTGCATCTTCAACTGACTTTCGACCTTGGTCATAGTGTCGAGGGCAACGCCGATCATGATGAGGATTGACGTACCGCCGAACGCCTGAATCAGCTGATTGCCGGTGAAGTAGAACAAGATGGACGGTACGACCGCGATGGCGCCGATGAACAGGCCACCGGGCAACGTGATACGCTTCAACACGTTTTTGATGTACTCGGTCGTATTCTTGCCCGGACGGATGCCGGGGATGAAGCCACCCTGCTTGCGGATGTTGTCAGACGTGTCTTCGGGATTGAACACCATCGACGTGTAGAAATACGCGAAGAACACGATCAAGCCCAGGGTGAGAATCCAGTTAAGCCAACCAGTCGACACGGCATCGGCAAAGCCCTTGAGCCATCCAACGTTAAAAAGCGCGGCAAGCTGTGCCGGGAAGTAAATCAAGCAGCTTGCGAAGATGATCGGAATAACACCAGCCGCATTGACCTTCAGCGGGATGTAGGTGTTCTGTCCACCCATCATGCGACGACCCTGAACGCGCTTGGCGTAGTTAACAGGAATACGACGCTGTGCGCGCTCGATGAAGATGATGGCTGGAATACAAGCCAAAACCACAATCAGGATGAGCAGCGTGACCGCGACGCCGAAGCCAAAATTGTCGGTCAGGTTGATCGAGCTGGCAATTGCACCTGGAACACGCGAGACGATGCTGATGAAGATGATGAGCGACATGCCGTTTCCGACGCCACGCTGCGTGATGAGCTCGCCCATCCACATGATGACGGCCGTGCCCGTTACAAGCGTGAACACGATGACGATGCTCGTAAGCGCATGCGGAACCTCTTCGCTGAACTGAATGCCGTATTGCGGCGACTGGAACAGCAGCAAATAACCGATAGCGTTGATCAGGCCGAGCACGAGCGTCAGGTAACGAGTAATCTGGGTGATCTTGCGACGTCCGGTTTCGCCTTCCTTAGCCCAACGACCAACGGCCGGGATTACACCCTGCATGAGCTGCATGATAATCGATGCAGTAATGTAGGGCATAATGCCAAGGGAAAACACAGAGAAGTTCGAAAGCGCGCCGCCTGTCAAAAGGTCGAGCATCGTCATGGACACGCCGCCAGCGTTCTGGGAATTCTGCTCCATGAACGCAGTAGCGAAGGCATGGAACGGAATACCGGGAACCGGCAAATACGCACCCAGGCGATACAGGGCCAGGATGGCAAGCGTAAACAAGATCTTGTTACGAAGCTCGGGGACCTTGAACGCATTGACAAGTGAACTTAGCAAGGCTGATCAACCTTTCCGCCCGCAGCCTCGATCTTCGCCTTAGCGGTAGCCGAGACCTTGTCGACCTTTACCGTCAGTGCCTTGGTCAAGTCGCCGTCGCCGAGAACCTTAATCAGGTCTTCGTAGCTCTTGATGATGTTCTTCTCGATCAGGCTGTCGCGATCGACAACGTCGCCAGCCTCAAAGCGCTCTTCGAGCACCTTGACATTAACCGGAACATACTCGACGCGATTGATGTTGGTGAAACCAGGCAACTTCGGGAGACGACGCGCCAGAGGAGTCTGACCGCCCTCGAAGCCGGCGCGCTTGCCGCCGCCAGAGCGCGAAAGCTGACCGTTCTCGCCGCGACCGGCCGTCTTGCCCTTGCCAGAACCAGGACCGCGACCAACGCGCTTTTTCGCATGACGGGATCCCGGAGCAGGATACAGATCTTTGAGTTCCATAACTTTCTTCCTTTCGCTGTACGGAGCTTGCGACTCCGTGCTGGCAGCTCGCTCGCCAGCAAACTTACACACAACGTTCGAAATTATAGCCTATCTGATACAACTGCCTGCATTTTCATCGTTATTCCAAATGTCGACTCAGGTTAGGCTACTTTGCAGCTTGCTAGCAACGACGCAAGCCTTCCTGGCCGACCGGCCGGGTCCCTCCTCTGGCCGTCTCGCGCTTTATCCGCCTTTCGACCGCGCAAAAGAAGCGGCGATCTGGGGCGTAATTAGTGGCTCCCCCACGCCATGCACTCTGCGCCTGCGGGCATAGCCG
>CADBQL010000147.1 GCA_902796815.1 uncultured Coriobacteriaceae bacterium
CTTTCCCCCTTTCTGCGCGCATCGCACCGCCCCCGCCGCAGAGGGCACTCGGGCAAGTAAAAAGCCGCCCAGGGGCAACTGGACGGCTGATTTGTGAGGGGTCGGAACCCGCCTCACGGAAAGGATACCACATGGGAGTCGAATACGTCTTGAAGTGCTGGCCGTGGTTCTTGCTTGCGCTTCTCATCGGCGCGGGGCTGGGGTGGTAGCCGTGACCTTCTACGGCATCCATCCGGGCAACCCCGCCATCCTCGGGGACTTCGTTCCCCATCTCAAGCACGACAGGCCGAAGCCGGAGCCGAAGCACAAGCCGTCCGAGGTAATCGCGCGGTGCGGCGACCACTCGCTGCTGCACACGTTCCGCGATTCGTGGTTCGACGCAGCGCCCAACCACGGCTGGTACTTCCTCGGCAGGAACCTCGCCGAGCAGGAGGCCCGCAAGCGTTGGCGCGACAAGCTCAAGAGGGAGGGGGTGCTGTGAAAGCCTACTTCTCCGTGCCGTTCGTGATGGGCATGCCGCGTCCGAGGTTCGGCAACGGGCATGCCTACACGCCCGCTAAGGCCAAGAAGGCCATGGACGCCATCAAGGCGGCGTTCCTCGATTCGGGCGGCACCAAGGCCCCCAAGGGCGAGCCCGTGACGCTCACGATCACCACGTACCGCGACATGCCCAAGACGACGCCCCGCAGGTTCGAGTCCATCCCCGATGTGGTGAAGCCGGACATCGACAACGTTCAGAAGCTCGTCATGGACGCGCTGAACGGGGTCGCATGGCACGACGACTCGCAGGTGAACCGCTTCATCGGCGGCAAGGGCGACCGTATGAGGGGGCACGGCCCCGTGACCTACATCGGCATCATGTGGGGGGAGGACGAATGAATCAGACGCTTTGGGACGCCTACGGCATCCCGCACTACCCGCTGCCCTTGAAGGTCGAGGACAGGCGCAGGCTGTTCGACGAGTGGATGCGCTCGAACCCGCTGCTCGTGGAGCAGATGGAGCGTTGGGCGCTCATGCTCGACATGCGCAACGGCTACGTCTCCGTCGACCACATCTTCAACAAGGCGCGGTTCGAGTCCGACATCGCGGCTGTCGGAGTCCCGTTCGAGGACGATTCCGGCAAGCCGCACGAGTACAAGCTGAACAACAACGACCGCTCGCTGTTCGGACGGTGGCTGCTCGACAGGCATCCCCAGCTGTCCGTCAAGCTGCGCAGGTCGATGTTCGACGGGGAGGGAGCATGAGCGACTACCAGGACTTTCTCGAGCAGAAGCGCATCTCCATCAAGCCCGCCGGCTTCGAGCCGAGCGGCATCATGGATGCGCTGTACCAGTTCCAGCGGGACATCGTGAAGTGGGCATGCCGCAAGGGCAAGGCGTGCATCTTCGCGGACTGCGGGATGGGCAAGACGCCCATGCAGCTCGAATGGGCGCGCCAAGTCCACAAACACGTCGGCGGCGTCGTGCTCATCGTGGCGCCGCTCGCCGTCGCAGCGCAGACCGTCCGAGAAGGCGCCAAGTTCGGCATCGAGGTCAACCACGTGCGCAGGGCGGAGGATGTCGCCGACGGCATCAACATAACCAACTACGAGATGCTTCATAAGTTCGAGGGCATCGAGCTCGCGGGCGTCGTGCTTGATGAATCCTCGATCTTGAAGAGCTACAGCGGCAAGATTCGCAATCAGATCATCGATATGTTCGCGGACGTGCCGTTCAAGCTCGCATGCACGGCAACGCCGGCACCGAACGACTACATGGAGCTGGGCAACCATTCCGAGTTTGTCGGCGCCATGACGCGCACGGAGATGCTCGCCATGTTCTTCATCCACGACGGCGGAGAGACGTCCAAATGGCGGCTCAAGGGCCATGCGGTCGACGTGTACTGGGATTGGGTATCCCAGTGGGCGGTCGTCGTCACCAAGCCGAGCGACATGGGATACGAGGACGGCGCGTTCAAGCTGCCGGCGCTCGACGTACATCCGCATGTCATCGCCACGGACGGCGACGGCTCGGATGGACGGCTGTTCGCCGTCGAGTCCGTGACGCTCTCCGAGCAGCAGCGTTCGCGCCGCACGACCGTCGACATGAAGGCTGGATACATCGCGCAGCTCGTCAATTCGAGCGACGATCAGTGGCTGGTATGGTGCGACCTCAACGCCGAGAGCGAGGAGCTCGCCAAGTCCATA
>CADBQL010000148.1 GCA_902796815.1 uncultured Coriobacteriaceae bacterium
GCGGTGCATGCGACCTTCGCCGGCGAAGGCGGCCTGTTCGGGTAGCGAGGGGCCGCCGCGACCGACTCCGACCACATCCCCATCAGCCACGAGAAAGGAGGTCCGGCCTCGGGCTTAGCCTACTGACCCCAAGATGTTGGGTCTGAAGAGTAACCCATTTTGGATACGACCCAGGTCATCGTCCCGTTTCCCATAGCGATAAAGCGCTGCAGTTTGATTGTATGCAACTTTACCAGGTGCTTGATCTGTAGCGATACAACGACTTCACATGTCTGACATGCACGTATCCACAGCGGGTTAACAACACCATCGAATGGGACATGCAGGTGACAACGGGCTACTGTTCACACCCAACATCTTGGAGTCAGGAGTTAAACCCGGAATCGGGTCTTTTCTCTCTGCTGATGAGATTGCGCTCAAAGACGGAGCGCCGGCATCGAATCAAGAAACCCAATGAAACGAAACGGCGTTCATTTCGTATAATCAAGCAGGACAAGAAACGCAACGAGGCCCGCACGGGTCGGGAGGAGGCGGATCATGTTGTTCAAGAGCAAGAAGTCCGAACCGCAGGAAGTGATCGGAGCGGCCCTCGAGGACGAGTGCAGAGACCTTTCCGACGACGTTCTCGACACCATCTACGGGGGACAAGGTTCTGAAATGGGTTCCAGTATTGAAGATCCTAGTTTTAGTCCAGTGAAATTCTGCCAAACGTGCGAGATGCCTCTGAGCAGCACCGACACTAATTGCGGTTTCTGCGGTGCGCCCGTGGCTATATATGAAGCACCGATGACCCCCCGCTAGAATCTGTTGATGGATCGCAGAACCCTCCATCCCCGTTGTCACCGCCCTTAGAATAGGCAGCTTTCTATGACGTTCTTGCCGCGGAGCACCTCGAGCCATTCGGCGGGTATCGCACCGTAGCCGTAGAAGGCGCCCGCGAGCGCGCCCGCCACACATGCAGTCGTGTCGGTGTCGCGCCCCAGGTTTACGGCGGCAAGCACGCACTCGGCATAAGAGCCCGTATTTACGAGGCACCACAACGAGGCATTGAGCGTGTCGACCACGTAGCCGCCGGATTTCACCTCGTCAATCGGGATGCCGGGGTCGAAAGAGAAATCATGGACATCGACCGTTACGTCGCTCGTCGCCTCGGCGACCGACGCTCCACCGATGATTTTGCGCAGTACGTGCACAAAGACCACGCACGACTCGGTCGAAATCGGGTGCGCATGCGTGATGGCCGAAACCGCGCGCACCTCATCGTCCGTCGCATCGGTGAACGCCAGCGGCGCGATGCGCATGAGCGACCCGCTCCCGTTGCTCCGAATGTCGTCGCAGCCGCGCCCTTCGGCCAAGGCGGTCGAAGTCGCATTGCCGATGTCGAACATGACCCCGCCGGAGGAGTACTTGCCCCTGTAAGCCCACTCCCGGAAACGGCTTCTCATGTCATCGCAGTCGATCCGCCCGAGCTCGCGGATGCTGTCGCATGTGGCAAGCATCATGGACGTGTCATCGGAGAACGTGCTGGCGTGCTGCTTGTTGGCGCCGCCTGATGCCATGCCCGTGCATTCGAAGGTGCCGCGATGCATGAACTCATAGGGCACGCCCAGCGCATCTCCTACGGCGACTCAAGCGAATCCTCGAAATCGCCTCCGATCAGGGTGATCCGCTCACCGCTCCGTTCGAACGCGTCGATGTAACGGCGGTTGTCCTCCTTGAGCGAATCCAGCGTGCAGCCGGTATCGTCGAGACGCGCCTCAATATCGGAAGCGTGCCCAACGATCTGGTCGAAACAGCTATCGATGTACTCGTCGGCCATGGCAAGGCACACGAAGCGGATGTGCTGCAGGTACTGGTCGCCGAAATCCTGCCGCCATGTCGGTGGAATGTAGCAGCCCTCGACGATCAGGTTCTGCCGGTTCTCGATCGCGGTCTTGATCATCTCGCGGACGATTGGCCAGAGGTAGCTCGTGAGGGCATCGTCGTCTTCGGGCGTGAGATCCGTATTGCCGCTGCGGATAAGCCCCATCTTCAGGTGGTCGATGGACAGGTAAGGCCATCCGCACGCCTCGAGCATCCGCTGCGCCAGGACGGTCTTTCCGGTATGGGAAGCGCCGGTGATGAGTACGATCATATCCGCTCCTTAGGGTTCTTACGCACCTTATCGCGTTCGGCCGGGAAACGCCAGCCTCAGGTCGCTCCCACTCCGTCATCCCATGTGGGAAGCATTCTCAGACGACAAGCGAACTCGAACATCAACAAGAGCTCGGTTGCCAACATGGCC
>CADBQL010000149.1 GCA_902796815.1 uncultured Coriobacteriaceae bacterium
CACGAGCTGCCGCTCGAGCAGTGGGGAGTCAAGGTCATGACGAATGGCCCTTGGCCCATCAAGGATGCTGACGGAAATCCGACTGACCGCTACGTCTATGACAACATCCCGGCGTTCACCCGCGTGTGCGACCTGTGTGCCGATCGCCTGGAGAAGGGCAAGGTGCCTTCCTGCGTGTTCCACTGCCAGGCCAAATGCATGGAGTTCGGTCCAGTCGAGGAGCTCGCCAAGAAGCTCGCCGAAAAGTCTGAGCAATACCTCTGGGTTCCGCCTGCGGCATAAGAGCCGATCGCAAACTGTGATATGCATGAAGAGGGGCGGCGCGTGCGTGTCGCCCCTTTCTGTAGGAAAAGGTTGTGCAACCTCATTTTCGCCCAGATGAGATTCTGATTACATCCCCCTCAGCAGGGGAGGGGCTCACGTTTGCAGAGCCGCTGGAAAACCTCGGCTGCAGTTATGGTCTCTTATGCGTTTGCTGAAGGGATCGGCGCCCCTCCCGCTTGCAGGAGGATGCAATCAGGGTCTCTTCGAGGCCTCCAATCGTCAATCCCGTTTTAGTTCGAAAGGATCGTCACGATGGATTGCAATACATTCAAAGAGCAAATCGAGAAGGCTCCCGTTGCGTCGAGGACCCAGCTGCAAAAGATTTACCTGTACATGACGGCGGGGGATGCGCCCTTGCCCGAGTTCTCCGATTCGATTGAGCAGGCCGATTCGTACCAAGACGTTATCGATGCGGTATATGCTGATTTGAATCGCAAGAACTCGCTTCTTTGGGCCGAATGTGCTAAGTTCAAGCGCCGCAATTGGCTTAAGTACTTCGAACCCAAGATGCTCATCGAGAACGCGCGCATGAAAACTGACGGTCTACCCATCCAGTTCGGTTCGGGCGTCATGCTTGCGCCAACTGGAAGCCGAGACAACATCGCCAACCTCTACGTTTTCGCATCGAAGGCGTTTAACGCGAACGCTGCCGATTTCGTGACTTCAATTGGGGGCACGTTCACCCTGCTCGATTATAAATTCTGTGGCATATACGGCTTATACAAGTATCGTGGAAACGTCATCTTGGAGGAATGGGAAGTAGAGCGCGAGCCCGTCAAGGTCGACTCCGCCGCCCGCTGACGATGCAGTGAGCAACGCGCGGGGGCCCGGCCACGGCTCAGGGGGCCCTGCCCGGAGGCGTCCTCCGCTCCGGCGCGGGCTAACCGCTCGTCGTCCGGGCGCGGTAGGTCGCGAACTCACTCGCTCAGACAGCGCGGCCTGACCGCCGTGCCCTCCCTCCTCGCAGCCCGCGAAGTCGCGGAGGACGCCTCCGGGCAGGGCCCCCTGAGCCGTGGCCGGGCCTTAGGGGCAAAACTCATTTGAGCGGCGCTATAATCGTTTCGAGAGGCGAAGCTCTAGCAGGAGTAGAAACGATATGGCCAAGAAAAAGAAGATGACACGAGCCCAAGCCGCAGCTGCGCGACGCGACGACAAGCCCAAGCGCAAGACGGTGACGCATACGACCTCCAAGGATTCTGCGCCCAAGAGCAAGGATACGATGCTGTTTCAAATTCTGATCCCGCTTATCTCGATCGCGGTTATCGTGGTGCTCAGCCTTGTGTTCACCATTGGGCCAGGTTTCGTGATTGGGAACTAGGAACGTTTTGCATGCATGAAGAACCGCAGGTCCGTACATACGACGCAGTTACGCAAGCGTCGTTGAACGGCATATACGTCAAGGCTCAAGAGCTCGATCGGGGCCATAACGTACAAGCGGCGCCAGGTTTTATGCCTCCCGGGTGCGTAGCCGATGCCGTGTCATCTGCGAGCTCTTGGGATGCCAAGGCGGATGCGAGCAGTTGGGATTTCGAAACCCATGCGAGTATGGGGGATGCAGAAACACATGCGAGCGACGGCTCCGCTTAGGCTCGTGCGCGAAGAAGGTCGCATTTCATGGCAGACTATTCCGATGATTTCCAGGTTGCATTCGACGATCGGGCAGGTTCGTGCACGATACGGTTCAGGTGCTTTGATACGCCGAACGCTGTGACGGTTTACCGTGCGCGCGAGCTTGGCCAGGCTCATGTCGAAAACTTACTCATCGATGTGCGCAGAAGTTGTTTGCGGGCCCATTTGCTCTGGTCGTTCACGCGGCCAGAAAGCGATGTTTGCGCGATTAACGCAACTGGCTCTGATGTTGACGTCGATCCTTTGACCGCGGAGCTCGTGGAAAGCATGATGGCTTTCTGCGCAGAAGAGCCCCAGTTCGATTTCACGATCGGCCCTGTAAGCTACCTGTGGAAAGCGGCGAAGGTGTTGCCGACCGAGGAGCAGATCGCCCAAGCTATTGAGCATGTGGGAGCAGAGAAGGTCGCTCTTTCGGGAACCCGCGTGAAGAAGGACGATCCGTTTGTAAAAGTCGACATCGGTGGTGGTGCGAAGGGCTTCATGGCCGACAAGATTGTCGAGCGCCTGCGTGACGGGGGCGTTTTGAGCGCTGATGTCGATTTGGGAGGAAATCTATACATGCTCGGTGACCACCCGTCAGGGCGGCCTTGGCGTGTGGCGGTCAAGGTGCCAGAGGGTATCGACGTTGAGCCGACCATATTGGACGTTTCGGACGCATCGGTCGCGACGA
>CADBQL010000150.1 GCA_902796815.1 uncultured Coriobacteriaceae bacterium
GGGAGAAATTACGTTCAGTGTTGTTGGGGGAATGACGCACATGGGAACATCCATCATAAGCTTTGAACATGCACGCGCGCATGCGGGCGATCATATGGTTCGCGGCACGGCGGCCTTTGGCATGGTGCGCGCGTTCGCCATCACGGCTCGCGCAACCGTGCAGGAAGCGCACGAACGCCACGAAACGTCTGCGGTCGTAACCGCTGCGCTCGGGCGGCTCATGATGGGCGCGCTCATGATGGGTGCGATGTTCAAAGAGCCTGATGAGCTGATTACGCTCATCGTAAAAGGTGATGGTCCAATCAAGGCGATGACCGTGACCGCCGATTGCGAGGGCCAGGTCAAAGGGTTTCCGGCCTATCCTCATGTGTGGCTGCCCGAAAAAGTGCCTGGGAAGCTTGACGTAGGGCGCGCCGTGGGGGCGGGCACGCTTTCGGCAGTGCGCGACTTGCCTGGAACCGAGCCGTATTCGAGTCGCGTCGAGCTTGTATCGGGAGAGATTGCCGAGGATCTTGCGCACTATTTTGCTGTGAGCGATCAGGTGCCGACTTCGGTGGGTCTCGGCGTGCTCGTGGGCCCGAGCTCGGATGTGGAATGCGCAGGTGGGTTCATCGTGCAGCTCATGCCCGATTGCGCCGATGACGTCGCTGAGCGCATCGAGAAAAATGTCGCGGGCTTGCCCTCGATTACCGCTCTCATGCGTGAGGGAGCCTTACCAACCGACCTACTCGAACGCGTCTTGGATGGCCTCGGCTTTGAGGAGCTCGAAGCTAATCCCGTGCGATTTCACTGTGGTTGCGACGAAGCCCGCGCGGCGCGTGCGGTTGCCGCGCTCGGAGAAGCGGAGCTACGCGACATGGTGGCGAAAAACGAAACGGCCGAAGTCTACTGCCACTTCTGCGGGCGGCGTCACTATCTGTCGCCAGACCGCCTGCGCGAGCTTCTCTAGCCACTCTGAACGCTAAGCTGTGCTATGATTGCGAACCTATGGGGTTAGCAAAAAAAGATGTAGTCCAAGCAGCCGTCCTGTTGGCAGGCTGCTTGCTTGTCGTGCTCAATTACACGGTGCTCGCGCCTGCGCTGCCCGTCATCATGCGCGATATGGATGTGAGCGAAACGACAGTGCAGTGGCTCACCTCTGTATACGCCATGGTCGAGGCGATCGTCATTCCGATGAACGCGTTTCTGTTGGGGCGCTTCTCCGTGCGCAAGCTCTTTGCCGGCTCGTTCACGCTGTTTGCGGCCGCATCCACCCTCGCCGCCCTCGCTCCGACTTTCGAGTTGCTGCTCGTTGCGCGCGTTTTGCAGGCGATGGCCACTGGCGTTGCCATGCCCATGGTGTGGACGCTCATCCTGCTCATGGCTCCAAAAGAGAATCGAGGGATGGTCATGGGTGTCGTCGGCGTCGTTATCAGTTTCGCCCCAGCAATCGGTCCGCCGTTGTCGGGGGCGCTCATCGACTTGCTCGGCTGGCGCTCGCTGTTCTTAATCGTCGCGGGCGTGAGCGCGGTTGTCATTGCGCTCACGTTGGCGCTGCTGAAAAACCGCGACGGTTTCGAGCGCACGAGCTTCGACGCTCCCTCCATCGTTCTGTCATCGACTGGGATGTTTGGGTTGCTCTATGGGCTTTCCACGGCCACGTCATCGGATACGCCATGGCTTTCGGCTCTGCTCATGGTGGTGGGCATCGTGCTGCTCGGCGTGTTCGTTCGCAGGCAAGCAAGCCTCGAGGTGCCGATGTTGCGCGTAGAAACGATGAAGACGCGCCGGTTCCGCAACGCCATCATCGTGTGCTGCCTGCTCGAGGGCGCGCTCATTGCCATCGACGTGTTGATTCCGCTATATTTGCAGAATTCGCTTGGCCAAACGCCCACCATGACGGGCCTGGTCATGGCTCCAGCGGCGCTCGCGGGCGCCGTGACCGGCGTCGTGGCGGGGCGTATTTTCGACAAGCATGGCGTGCGAGTCATCGTCCTCGTGGGGGCAGTACTTCTTGAGGGCTCGGCAATCGCGTTGAGCCTATGCGGTGGGGATACGTGGATCGTTGCCGTAGCGGGAATCTATTTTGTCGAAACAATCGGATGGCAATGCGTGTCGACGCCATCCAACACCTGGGGCATCAACTCTCTTCCCAACGAGATCATCCAGCACGGCAATGCAGTCATGAGCACGCTCATGCAGGTCGGCGCGTCATTCGGCACGGCGGCCATTGTCAGCCTTACGGCATTAGGACCCATGCTCGCCGGAAAGACCGCTAGCGCAGCTGTGGCAACGCTCACCGGTTATCACGCGGCGTTCGTCGGTACGGCAGTGCTCCTTGGGGTGGTGGCGTTGGTTATCGTTGTCGGCGTGCGCGACAAGAGTGGCGATTAAGTAGGATGTTGCGTAAGGAAACACACGCGTATACTGCGAGCTCGTCCGACGTTTGACCGCGCTGTTTCGGAAGCATGTGAGAGGCGCAGGCGTACGCCCGATCGCGCGGGGAGCGGGTCGCATGCGTGGGCGGGCAGTATGCGCGGGCGTGTCGAGCGTTTCGAGGCTGCTCGACGCGTGCGTAATGACAATAGGGGGCCGAGCAACATGAAAAAAGAACCGGACCATATTTCCGTGCGCGGAGCGCGCGTGCACAACCTGAAGAACATCAACGTCGACATCCCGCTCGGCCAGTTCGTCGGCATAGCCGGCGTGTCGGGTTCGGGGAAATCGTCGCTCGCCTTGGGCGTGCTGTACGCGGAAGGTTCGCGGCGCTATCTCGACGCGCTCTCCACGTACACGCGCCGACGCATCTCGCAGACGGCGCGCGCGGACGTCGATTTGGTCGAGCATGTGCCCGCCGCGCTCGCGCTGCGCCAGCGTCCTGGCGTTCCCGATGTTCGCTCGACGTTCGGCACCTCTACCGAGCTTTTGAATTACCTGCGTTTGGCGTTCTCGCGATTGGGCAGTCACACCTGCCCGAATGGCCACCACGTGCCGCCCTCCATGAGCGTCGCGCTCGAGCAGGAAATCGAGTGTCCCGAGTGCGGGGAGCGTTTCTTCGGCCCTGGCGCCGAGGCCATGGCCTTCAACAGCGAAGGTGCCTGCCCGACATGTTCGGGTACGGGCGTCGTGCGCACGGTCGACGTCTCGACGCTTGTGCCCGACGAATCGAAGACCATCGATGAGGGTGCCGTGGTCGTGTGGGGAAGCCTTATGTGGTCGCTCATGAAAGACGTATGCCGCGAGATGGGAGTGCGCACCGACGTGCCGTTTTGCGAGTTGACGTCTGAAGAGCGCGACATCGTCTACTATGGTCCGCCCGAAAAGAAGCATCTGCTGTATCACAATGAGAACACCGGTGTCGCCGGCGAGATGGATTTCACATACTACAATGCCGTCTACACCGTCGAAAATGCGCTTTCCAAGGTGAAGGACGAAAAGGGGCTCAAGCGCGTGGCGAAATACCTTAAAGAGGCGGCTTGCCCAGATTGCTGCGGTACAAGGCTGTCATCAAAAGTCCGCTCGACGCTTCTGGCCGGCGTTAACTTGGCCCAGGTCACGGCTTTCACGCTTGACGAGCTTGAATCCTGGATTCCCACAGTCTCTCCGAGCCTGCCTGAGGAGTTACAGCCTATGGCAGAAAGCATCCTTTCGGGCATGGCCGAGCCCATCGCGCGCTTGAAGCAGCTCGGGCTCGGATATCTTTCTCTCGACCGGGCGTCATCCACGCTTTCGACCGGCGAGCGCCAGCGCGTGGAGCTGACGCGCGCTGTGCGCAACCGCACGACCGGTGTGCTCTACGTGCTCGATGAGCCGTCGATTGGCCTTCATCCC
>CADBQL010000151.1 GCA_902796815.1 uncultured Coriobacteriaceae bacterium
CGCAACCGCTCTTATTGCTGTGGTTCGCGTCCGCGAGCCGCCGGCCACTACGACCTTGGCGACAAACAAGCTCGACGCCATGGTACGCATGCGCGCGAAGCAGGCGCGAATGCAATCGTGACAGGGTGTGTGAGCTGCACGTTTTCGCTTTGGGGATCGCAGTGCGAATTGCCGGTCTACCATTACCTGGAGCTCTTGTTCAACTGGAGCATACCCTGGAACCTTGCCGAGGGCTACCTCAAGCTCAGGTTTTTATTCGAAGACGCCGAGGCCGAGCGCGACGTGCGCAATTACAAAGGCCTTGAGGCGTAGGAGGCGTTTGTGAGCGAGAAACGTCCGACGAACTGCCATTTCTGTGGGTATTGCTGTGCGTTTTTGGCGACGGTCGAAGAAGGGCGCGTCGTCGACCTCGAGCCGGATCCCACGCGCTATCCGTATGACGAGCGCATCTTGGCGGGATGCAGGCGCTGGAAAATGAATCTCGACGTGCTCGACAGCCCTCGGCGCGTGAACTGGCCGATAAAGCGGCAAGGCGCGCGCGGTTCGGGCAAATGGGAGCGTGTGAGCTGGGATGAGGCGCTCGACGATATCGCAGCGCGCTTGGAAGAATTGCGGCAAGAGCATGGTAGCGGCACGCTTGCGAGCATGATCGGCGGCCCGCATGCATCGTTTTGGCCGCTCCATCGTTTTATGAACCTGTTCGGAAGTCCGAACAACATGGGCATCGGGCAGATATGCTGGAATCCGCGCATCTGGATGGATGCCATCACGTTCGGATGGACCGTCGAGGCAGACATCCGCCCCGGTCTGACGCGAGCGCTGTTCATCTGGGGTACCAATCCTGCGCAATCGGACAACTCCGCGTTTTGGCAGGCAATACGCGCGGTCGGTGCGGACGGCGAAACGATGCTCGTGTGCGTCGATCCGCGTTTCACGCAGATTGCGTCTCTTGCTGATATATGGATTCCCGTGAAGCCGGGGACGGATTGCACGCTCGCGCTCGGCATGATCCACGTGATCGTCGAAGAGGGTCTCGAAGACCGTCCGTTCGTGGACGATTGGTGCCATGGTTTCGATGAGCTCGCCGAGCATGTCAAGGCCTACACCCCCGAACGCGTGGGCGAAATCTGCAGCATCGATTCCGAGCTGGTCGTACGTGCGGCTCGCCTGTTCGCGGAAGGTCGGACGGCGCTCGTGAGCGGACGCGGCATCGATCAGGTGGGCGAATCAGTCGCACCGACGCATCGCGCGATTTGCTGCCTTCGCGCTGTGACAGGAAACGTCGACCGCGAAGGTTCGTGCATACTGGCAGAGGCGAGCGATTTCACGAGCGAAGTCGATTTCGAGTTGACCGACCTGATGGGACCCGAGCAGCGCGCACTGTGCCTGAATACGGGCCGCACACCTCTGCAATGCTTTGAGGGATACGACCTCGTTCGCTCTCAGACGCAAAAGCTCGGTCGGCGCCTTCCCGAGCGCTACCTCACGTCGGCAAGCCCCGATCTCGTGCTTTCGGCGATGGAGACGGGAAAGCCCTATCCGGTGCGCGCTCTGATCGTGAACGCGACGAATCCGCTCGTGACGTATGCCGATACGAACCGCGTGTACCGAGCGCTCATGGGGCTCAACCTGATCGTGGTCATCGATTACTACATAACGCCAACGGCTGCTATCGCAGACTACGTGCTGCCGTGTGCGGGCGCCATCGAGCGGCCTATTTTCCAAATACACGGCGGCGTGGCCAATACCGGCTATGGCGGGCCGGCGGCAGTCGAGCCGTACTACGAGCGCAAGACCGACTACGACGTGTTCCGTGCGCTCGGGCAGCGGCTTGGCCAGGGCGATTATTGGCCGGACGAGACACTTGCCGATGCGTTTGCGACGCAGCTCGCTCCAACTGGGTGGGATTGGTCGGACTATTGCACGATAGGCATATATCATATCCCGCCGGCGGCTGAGAAGCATCGCGCACCTGGGCCAGACGGCTTTCCGTGCGGTTTTGCAACGACGACGGGAAAGATTGAACTAGCAAGCGAGCTTTTGCCCCAACTTGGCGGTCAGCGCTTGCCCGAGCAGGGCGTGCCTATGCGCCTGTGCTCCGACGAGCTCGTCGAGCGCCTCGAAGCTCGTGGCGCCCACCATGTGACGATGCTCACCGGCAGCCGCAAGCAGCCGTACAACGCGTCGATGTACCTCGAGAACCCGAAGTTCCGTGCACATGTTCCCGGCCCGGTTGTCGAGATGAGTCCGGTGATGGCCGAACTGCTCGGGTTTTCGGCGGGGGACGTGGCGCTTCTCACGACCGATCAGGGCGAGGCGCGCTTCACGGTCGCCCTCGCGAAGATGCGCGACGACATCATCAACGTCGATTACGGCTGGTGGCATCCCGAATGGGGCGCCCCCGTCCTGCCCGATTTGGGTGGTATCTGGGAAAGCAACGTCAACACGCTCACGTCGTGCCGTCTGCAAGAACCCCTTATCGGGACATGGGCTTACAATGCAATAGATTGCATGATTGAGCACTGCGACGACAAGCTCACTTGGGCTACAATAGATTAGTTTCGAAGGCGAATGAGCCGGGGGTCAGACCCCTGGCTCATTTCACTCACTGCAAGGGGAGGAATGTATGGCAGAACGAAAACAAGCGCTGCTCATTTTCACGAAACCGCCAATTCCGGGTATCGTGAAAACGCGCATGACGACCGATTACGGCGGATTTATGACGATGGAACAGGCGGCGCAGTTCTACAAATGCTGCTTCTTCGACATCTGTGAAATGTCGATGCAGGCTCTTTTCGAATTGCAACAGCAAAACGATGAGAAAGTCGCGGCCGACCCGAACGCCGACAAGATCACCTACGATTTTTTCTGCTCGACGACGCCTGCCGAAAGTCTCGACGAAGTGCGCGCCCTTTTCGACACATTTGGGCCCTGGCCGATGGAGGTCAACTTGCTCGTAGATAAGGGCAGCTCCTTCGACGAGCATTTCAACGACTCGTTTTCCCAGCTGTTTGCCATGGGCTACGAGTCGATCGTCTCGATTGGCGGGGATGTGCCTACGATGCCGAAGGGGCATCTGATCCAGGGTTTCCAATGGCTCGAGTATTTCCAATCCATAGGAAAGCCCGGCTTTGTGATGGCTCCGTGTCAGGAGTGCGGCACGTCGCTTGTCGGC
>CADBQL010000152.1 GCA_902796815.1 uncultured Coriobacteriaceae bacterium
GCCACGAAATAGCTTTGCAGCCCTTGCGGAACAGCGATACCGTCGGCGCCGGTCTTCCAGCCCTTGGTTGCCTCGTACTCAATTACGTGGTTGTAGCTGCGCTCGGCAGGCAAATCATGATAATCCTTGCACGCCATCTGGCAGGTCTTGCACCCGTTGCAGCGCGACTGGTCGTAGAAAATCGCATACTGTGCCATTTACATCACCTTCTCGACTTGGACCAGGTTGGTATGGGCCGGAATAGCCTTGGCCAAAGGCGACGGATGCGAATTCGTCAGCGTGTTGATGCACGAGCCGACGTCAACGCCCTTGCCATTGTCCTCGAACCAATAGCCTTGCCCCATGGCGGTCACGCCGGGCATGATGCGATCGGTGACCTTGGCCTGCACTTCCATGCGACCGAACTCGTTGAATACCTGAACCGTGTCATCGTTTTTGATGCCGCGCTCCTTGGCATCCTCGGTATTAATCCAAAAACGCTTCATGTTGGCCTGCTGCAACACGTCGATTGCAACAAACGACGAATGCGCATGGCCGCGCTCGTGGAAGCCGACCATCTGAAGCGGGTAATCCTTGCGACGCGCATCGTTGTAGCCCCACTCCGATTCGGGCACATAGATGGGAAGCGGGCTGATGACGTCGCCCTCTTCGAGCTCCCAGGATTCGGCGAGGTCAGCAAGCTTCTCGCAATAGACCTCGATCTTGCCTGACGGCGTGGCCAGCGGATGGCCTTCGGGATCGTCGCGGAAATCCTTGTAGGCAATTGAACCGCCATCCTTGTGCAGACGACGGAACACGCCCATTTCCTTCATTTCTTCCCATTCGGGCAAGAACGTCTCGGACTCGCGGGCAGTTTCGTACATCTTCTTCAGCCAGCCCTCTTCGTCGAGCCCCTGAGTGAAGTCTTCTTCAACGCCCATCTTCTGGGCAAGGAGCTTAAGGCTTTGATACAGTGACATACGCTCGAACTTCGGATCGGTGCAGGCAGTGCCGCAAATCGCGTAGCCCATGTTGCCGCAGTACTCACCGACGGCGAAACTCGGCTGCTCGGAGGGCATAAGGTCGGGAAGTAGGATGTCGGCGTACTTGGCGGAGTCCGTCATCATGGTCTCCCATACGACGATCATCTCGCACAGGCTCTCGTCACCCAAGACCTTATGGCTGCGATTGATGTTGCCGTGCTGGTTCGTAAGGCTGTTGCCACCATGGCTGAACAGAAGCTTTATCGGCTGCAGCAGCTTGTCGCCGCCCTTGAGTGCGGCGGTTTTCTTCGTGATCTTCGTGAAATCCTCGATGGCATCGATATACATGAACGTAGGAACCGTAAACGGGACACCGTTGACGCCCTTGGGAACGGACACGCCCTTGATCGCGTCGGCGCCGAACATGAAGCCCGTTCCCACGCCGCTCTTGCCAGGGCCGCCGAGCAGCACCGAAAGCATGCAGATGGCGCGTACGGTCTGCTCGCCGTTCTGCTGGCGCTGGGGGCCGAGGCCCTGCATGATGAAGCAGGGGTCGGTATCGGCAATTTCGTGTGCCAGATCTTCGATGACTTTTACGGGAATGCCCGTGATGGGGCTTGCCCACTCAGGAGTCTTCGCGACGCCGTCGGCAGCTTCACCCAGGATGTAGCTCTTGTAGTCGCTCTTCGCGGGAGCATTTAGAGGAAGGGTCTTCTCATCATAGCCTATGCAGTACGTGTCCAGGAATTCCTGGTCGACTTTGTTTTCTTTGATAAGCACGTATGCGATGGCCTGCGCGAGCGCTGCATCGGTGCCCGGACGAATGGGAATCCATTGGTCGGCGCGGATGCCCGCCGTCGCCGAAAAGCGTGGATCAATAACGATGACTTTCGCTCCGCCTTTTTCGAGCGCATTCGTAATCTGATAGCAGTCGCCGGCGCCGCCGAGCTTGTTGGTCACATGGTTATCGCCAAACATGACGCAAAGCTTGGCGTTTGCCAGATCTGCCGTAGAGTTGTTCTTGCGATCGCCATACAGATAGGGCACGGCTACACGCGCTTGAGCCATGCTGTAGCCGCCCGATTGGGTAACAAAACCGCCCAGGCAATTGCAGAAGCGCGCCAGGAAATCCGAGATGTTCTGGGCTTTTACGCCGCTCGCAGGAGCGATCATGACCGCATCGGGGCCATATTGATCGAGCACGCTCTGGTACTTGTTGGCAATCATGTCGATCGCCTCTTCCCAGCTGATACGCTCGAACTCACCGCTGCCGCGTTTGCCCGTGCGCTTCATCGGGTATTTCAGACGATCGGGATGGTTAATCCAACGACGCATCGAACGACCGCGCAGGCAGGCGCGAATCTGATGGTCGCCGAATTCGTCATTACCCGTATTGTCGGTCTCGATACGAACAACCTCGTCATCTTTGGTCACAACGCGCAAGGCGCAGCGGCCATAGCAGTTGGGCGAGCAATGCGCCCACGTAATCTTTTCATCAGCTGATTCGGTTGTTGTTTTTGAATCGCTACTTGTAGCCGATTTCTCGTAGAACGACGCCCCGCATCCTGCCATACCCAGTGAAGCCAAAGCTGCACTGCCGGCGATTGCGGAGACGAAGGCACGACGAGACAGGCCCCCTCCAGAAAACTGCTGTGCCACATTTTCCCCCTTTTCCTTATTCTTTTGTATGACGGGTTTTGCGCTTGCGCGCGTGCAGATCATTCCAGCCGATGCAGCTTCTCTGGAATGGTTGCTGTAGTATAGCATTTTCGGAGATAGGAATTCGGATGCTTCCTCGGTTTATGCCTTTAATACATTTTCTCCGCGCAACCGTTCGAACAGGTGAATGGCGGCGGAGGTTTCGCCCATGGGCACTTCGCCTTAAGCGCAAAACTTTCTCCAGCATCATTACGTTTGCTTGGTATCAGCAATGCGAGATGGAAGGCAGACTCGGTTGTGTAGTGCTAGAATGAGCACGCCGCAAACGATTACGCGTTCGCTTGCAGCTCGATTGTACGATCATCTGCATCGTTCGTGCAATCTAGAACGCTAATCGTGATGCGCCATAATGCGGGCGTCCCGCCTGTTTGATCTGCACTTCGTTCAGGCAAGACGCCCGCGATGCGCGCGAAAAGCGTGAAGCTCTCAGATCTTCGGAAACTTGATGAGCAATCGCTTCATAATACAATTAACGGAATCCTCGCTCGGTCGGCGATTATTTATTGGAAGAATATGCTATGCTGCATGTACGGCGTCCTCAATTCTGCCAATGCGCCGTGCTTTGCATAAGTCAGTCCATCTGCAAAGGTGGGACGATAAAGCAGCTCATCTGCGATTTTGGCTGCGAAACTGGAACATGCTGCGCCTCCGGGTAATGTCGTGACGTGTGCATCCTTATTCTGCTAAGTGAAATCCGAACTCTGCAAAACATAGCTACGACAAAGCCTTTGGGCACTCGTGGAATCGCAATCATGCAGCCTGGCGCAGTTTCGCAGCATGAGCGAAGGCTGTTCGAACGTATTCCATGGCCCAATTATGAGGAAGGGCTACTATGAAAGGACGCATTTCGAAGCTATTGCGACTCACGACAGCAGCATGTGCCTTTGCGCTGGCGCTCTCCATGATGACACTTGTGGCTTATGGCAACTCGGGTGACTCATCAGCATCTGCCGAGAGCGCATCCGCAAGCGCAGCAAGCTCATCCGCAAGCGCAGCAAGCGAGTCGGCAAGCGCTGAGGCAGCAGCGGTCGACTTTAAATTCCAGAGCGGCACCGTCACCACGTCGCTCGACATGACGAAGTACGACGCCGGCAAGGTCGTGCGCGCGTGGGTGCCCGTCGCCACCAGCGGCGACTACCAGATGGTCGCCGACGAGGCGATCGTGGCCGACGGCGCCACCAAGGCCGAGATGACCGAGGACAAGCAGGGCAACAAGATGGCCTACATCGAGTGGGGGGCCGACGTCGACCCGTCCGCCCGCAAGGCTGACGTCTCGTTCCACGCCGTGAGGCTCGAGGCGCTGCGCCCCGACCTCTCCAAGGAGAGCGGCGAGGTGCCCGCCGACATCGCCGAGAAGTACCTGGGCAGCTCCAAGATGGTCGCCGCCGACGACCCCGCGGTCAAGGCGCTCGCCGAGGAGATCACCAAGGGCAAGACCACGAACGTGGACAAGGCCCGCGCCGTCTATGACTGGATCTACGACAACATGAACCGCGACAACGACGTCGTGGGATGCGGCGATGGCGACGTGTGCCGCCTGATCGGCGAGGACCAGCGCGCCGGCAAGTGCACCGACATCAACTCCGTGTTCGTGGCCCTGTGCCGCGCCTCCGGCGTGCCCGCCACCGAGATGTTCGGCATCCGCATGAACGACGCCGACATCACCGGCAACCAGCACTGCTGGTGCGAGTTCTACGCCCCCGGCATCGGCTGGGTGCCCGCCGACCCGGCGGACGTCCTCAAGGCCGTCCTCAACGACAAGCTCGACAAGGCGAGCCAGGAGGCCCTCGACAAGAAGGAGTACTACTGGGGACAGTGGGACGAGAAGCGCGTCGAGTACTCGCAGGGCCGCGACCTCACGCTCGAGCCCGCGCAGGCTGGCGAGGCGCTGAACGACTTCGGCTACCCCTACGCAGAGGTTGACGGCGAGGCCATCGACTTCTACAAGCCGGCCGACTTCGTGTACTCCATCGCGTTCGCCGAGGACGCCAAGTAAACGAGCGTTTAGCCTTATACCTATTGATGAGGCGGAAACCTTCCTTCCCTTTCCGCCTCGCGAATGCACACGGGGGTTGCCCCGTGTGCATTCCTGTACAATAGAGCAGCCCATGAATAATTTCTCATCACAACCAATTGCTCACGAAGACCAAGAGAAATTCGAGCGCACGAAACGCATGGTGCGCCGGATTACTCTCGGAGCGCTCGTTGTCGTCATCCTTGCCTGCCTGCTCGTGCCGAGCCTGCGGCAGGGTGTTGGCTACATCTTCTCGCTGCTCTCATCAGGCGATATCAACGCTGTCGTCGAATATATCAGGTCATTCGGACCGCTTGCCGCCGTCGTTTCTGCGGCCCTCATGGTACTTCAAAGCCTAGCCGCCCCTATTCCGGCCTTTGTCATCACGCTTTCCAATGCCGTCGTGTTCGGATGGTGGCAAGGCGCTATTCTTTCGTGGTCATCTGCCATGATCGGCGCGACCCTTTGCTTCTTCATCGCACGTATCCTTGGCCGCGATGCCGTCGCGCATTTCGTGACCACCGGCGCGCTCAAGACGGTCGACAAGTTTTTCGAGAGGTTTGGCGCGCACGCGATACTCATATGCCGCCTTCTGCCGTTCATGTCGTTCGATTACGTCAGCTACGCAGCCGGCCTTACTGGAATGAGCTTCCTGAAGTTCATCGTCGCAACGGGTATTGGGCAGCTTCCAGCCACCATCGTGTATTCCTACGTAGGCGGCACGCTCACCGGCGGCGCGCAAATGCTCATGATGGGCTTGCTTATCGCCTTTTCAGCCTTCATCCTCGTCGTAATCGTCTACCAGGTGTTCAAGAGCAAGAACAAGGATCTGATGGAAGAAACCGACTCCGTCGATGAGGCTGAGCAAACGAACGAAGAGGCGAACAGCCCCGCGACAACAAATCAGGAGAACTGATGAAGTACGCGAAGATCGGAGCTTTCGTCGTCATCGTCATAGCCATCGTCGTGTTAAACCACTTCTTCGGTTGGTCGGAGTGGATTGTAAGCGGCGAGCTTTCGGCTTTGCTCCAATCTCTCGTAAACCAGAACCTTGCGCTCGCTTGCGTCGTATATGTCGTGCTCGCAATTGTCGGAAGCGTCGTGCTCGCGCTTCCAGGCGTGCTGTTCGCCTTGGCGGCAGGTGCGATTTTTGGGCCCGTGCTCGGCACACTTCTCTGCTGGCTATCGATGTCGATTGGAGCTGTGGGCGCATTCGTCATCGGCCGCTACTTCCTGAAGGACGGCCTCAAGCCAAAGCTGGCGAAAAACGAGCTCCTGAATCGCTTCCTGTTCGAAGGCGCAGACCGAAGCGACGTCTTTTTGCTCGCGGTGACGCGACTTGTGCCCATCTTCCCGTTCAACTTGCAGAACTTCGCCTACGGCATCACAGATATCCGCCTCATTCCGTACGCAGTGTACTCCGCCCTGTTCATCCTTCCGGGAACGGCGGCCTACACCATCGGGGCGGCGGGCATCGTCGATAGCCAAAACCGCATCGCCTGCATTGCCATTGCCATCGCGCTCTTCATCGCCTCGTTCGCGATTGCGTGGGTCTTGAAAAGGAAGGCCCAGCTCCCATGAACACCGCCAAACTGCTCAGCATCGCAGAACATGCACACTATCCATTCAAATCCTACCCTCATAGCTCCTGCAAAACCATCCTGTTTCCGGGATGCTCGTTTCCTTCGCAATTTCCCAAAACGACCGACGCGCTCGCAACGTTGTGCCGCACTGCTGGCATAGGCATTGCCTACGATTGCTGCGGAAGCCCGTTAGACGGTTTCGGGGACGTCAAAGGAGCCGATCGTGTGCTCAACAACCTTCGTAGAAGGTTCGATCGGCTCGATTGCGAACGCATCGTGCTCGTTTGCCCCAACTGCCACCAGCATCTCGAAGGCAGAATCGATCGAAAAGTCATAGGAATCCTGGAGTTGTTCGAAGAGTTGGGAGTGCGTAATACCAGCGAATTCGGCGTAGGAAAGCTGTTCATACCCTGCCCCGACAGAAAGAGCCATACAACCGAAAAAAGGCTGCGTTCGAACTATGGCTTGCAACGTGTCGAAACCCTCGATCATGCCCCCTGCTGTGGGCTGAGGCCAGATTTGGCCAGCAAAGGCGCCAACTATTCCGCGCGCCTCGGAAATAAGGCGATTGAGCAGGCTGGTGGCGAGCGCATATACACGTACTGCGCTTCGTGCGCAGGTCAGTTTGCACGGCTCGGTCATCCCAATTGCCGTCATGCGGTATCGATGATTCTCGGCATCGACGAGCAGCCCGATTCAAAGCACGCTCTCGCCAACAGAGCAAAACGCAAGTTCGATCGAAACACCAACCCAATCGAGAATCGATAGCCATGCGGATTTCGGTCATCATCCCCCTGCTGAACGAAGAGAGAGCGCTGCCTTCATTTCTCGAAGCCGTAGACCTGTGGGATTGCGTCGACGAGGTGTTGTTCGTCGATGGCGGAAGCAACGATGCGACGCTCGAGCTGCTGCAATCGCGCACCGTGATTACCGGGGCAACCGGCCGCGGCTCTCAATGTCGCCTCGGTGCCGAACGCGCACGGGGAGATGCGCTCGTGTTCGTCCATGCTGACTCCCTCGTACGTCCCGAGTCCATGCGCGCCATCCGCGACGCCCTCGAAGCTGGCATCACGTGGGGATGCCTGACCATGTGCTTCGACAGTAACGCACCGAGCCTGAGGTTCGGGGC
>CADBQL010000153.1 GCA_902796815.1 uncultured Coriobacteriaceae bacterium
AATGTAATCATAGATTCATGTTGCGACTTGCCACCGCAGGTCGTCGACGTGCCCGGAGTCGAGGTTCTTCGGTTTCCCTACCTTTTGGACAATGACCAGCTCATTGACGATATGTTCCAGAGTATGGAAGCACGGGAGTTTTACGATCGCATGCGCAAGGGCGCAAACGTTTCGACGGCGCAGATACCGATTCCCGCCATCACGGATGTGTTCATGCGTGCTATCGAGTCGGGCATACCGACGGTGTATTTGGGGTTTGCAAGCGCGCTTTCCGGGACGTTCGATACGGTATCTCTTGTGCGTGATCAGCTGGTGGCTGAGCATCCCGATGCCGAGCTGTACGTGGTCGACACTCATCTGGCCTCCATTGCGGAAGGCCTTCTTGTGTTTGAAGCCATACGCCAGCGCGCGCGGGGCCTCACGGCGCGCGAACTCGTGGATTGGACGGAGGAGGCGCGGTTTTTCGTCAATGAGCAGTTTACGCTCGACGAGTTGGAGTGGCTGCGCAAAGGCGGACGAATTCCCTCGTCGGTGGCGTTCGCCGGCTCGAAGCTCGACGTAAAGCCGATGATGGATATTTCCTTGGATGGGCGGCTATCGTTGTCCGGCGTTGCACGTGGGCGCAAGAAGGCGATTCGCCAGCTTGCCGATTACTACAAGCGCCGCACACTTGAGATTGGCGTTGGCACGCATGTGGTCATAGGAAGCGCCGACTGTCCGAAGGACGTCGAGCGGCTTAAAGCCGAGCTGTACAAAGTTGATGAAACTGTGCTGTTTTTGGAGACGAACATCGGCCCAGTTATCGGCAGCCATGTGGGGCCGGGCATGTTGGCAATCTCGTTCATGGGCAAGGATTCGCGCGACGACCTTTCGGTATCGGATCGCATTGCCAAGAAGGTCCGCGGGGCTTAGCGGCATCGGGGCTGTACATCGGCGTCGGGTATCGCAGCCAAATGAGGTGAAGGAAAGGCATTTCGATTGCGCGAGCGGATGCACGAAAGCAACTGCGGTGAGCTGACCATCGACCCCTGTAACTTATGCCCGAGGATGTGCGGCGCACGTCGCTTGTCGGGCGCACGTGGCCTTTGCGGTGCGGATGGTAATCTGCTTGTCGCGCGTGCTGCCTTGCACTATTGGGAAGAGCCTCCAGTTTCGGGAGAAACGGGTAGCGGCACCGTGTTTTTCGGAGGATGTCCTCTTCGATGCGTTTACTGCCAGAATTCTGTCATCGCAGACGGGACGGTGGGTCGCGTTATCGGCGTGGAGCGTCTCGCTTGCATCTGCCTCGAGCTTGAAGCGCAAGGCGCGCTCAACGTAAACTTCGTCACGCCAACGCATTACAGCTTGCAGATCATCGAGGCGGTAGCGCGTGCTCGTTCGTTGGGCTTTGCGTTGCCCGTGGTGTGGAACACATCGGGTTATGAACGCGTGGAAATGCTGCGTGCGCTTTCGGATACGGTCGATGTCTATCTGACCGATTTTAAATACGCCGACGCGGATCTGGCGCGCCGGTATTCGCATGCGCCCGACTATCCGCAGGTGGCGTTTGCGGCTCTTGAAGAAATGGTCGCCCAGGTTGGTGAGCCGTGCTTCGATGAGTATGTTGCACCTTGTACAGACTGGCCTGAAGTACAAGTGGATGTTTTTGGTAGCAAGCCCGATGAGGGCATCTTAAGCGCTCACGTCAAACCTCAACTGCGCATGACGCGCGGCGTTATTGTGCGCCATCTCGTGCTGCCTGGCGCACTCGACGCGTCGAAGCGCGCTATCGAGCTATTGTACGAGAGGTTTGGCAATTCGGTAGCGTATTCGATAATGAACCAGTACACGCCGGTCATTTCGGGGAACGCGCTCGAACGTTTTCCCGAATTGGGAAAGCGTGTGGCGTCGTCTGAGTACGAGGAGCTTCTCGATTTCGTGGATAGCTTAGGGCTCGAGGACTATTTCTGGCAAGATGGCCCCGCTGATGAAGAGAGCTTCATCCCTGTATGGGATGCTTCGGGCGTATAGCGATACTTTGGCTGATAGCACGCACTGTATGAGCTGGTGTTATCTATGAATCCATCAACGCATTTGGCTTATAACCTGTTTATATATGTTACTCAATGCAACACGCTGCAAAGGAAAGGGGACATGCCGTCAAAACACATCCCCTGGTCATCATGGAGCCAGCGACAGGAATCGAACCCGCAACCCACTGATTACAAATTTCGATTAGGTGCGCTACGAAACGCAATTAAACGATTGTTTGCCCAGGTCAAAGAGGGAAATGCGCGATATTTCACCTGTTCAAATGGACGAAATTGCAAAAGCGCTGGTCAGACCGTAAAAACGCGAATTTGCGCCCTGAAATATAACGGCATATAACGAAACGATTAGCACCCTGGTAGCACCCGAATAGCACTTTAAAGTTGTGCGATTCGCTCATGGTGTCGCGGCTCATGCCCGCGAGCTTGGCGATTTGCTCGTCGGTGCGCATCGGTGTTTGCACTTCGTCAGATTTCTGACTATGTCCACTTTCATATTGATTGCCGTGATATTCAGCTTGCCGCCGTTTCGCCTCTGCTACATACAGCGGCTCAAGCCGTAACGCGAGGACGCCACGGTCGGCGTGTGAGAATTCTCGCGAGCCGTTTTTTGTAGTCCCCGCGTGCGTACGGGT
>CADBQL010000154.1 GCA_902796815.1 uncultured Coriobacteriaceae bacterium
GCGAAGGCGTGGCGTGGCAGGATGCCGAGGTGTTCGTGAACCCGACCGGGCGTTTCGTCGTGGGTGGTCCGATGGGCGACACGGGCCTGACCGGGCGCAAGATTATCGTTGATACGTATGGCGGCATGGGCCGTCACGGTGGCGGTGCTTTTTCGGGAAAGGACTGCACGAAGGTCGACCGTTCCGCTGCTTACGCCGCCCGTTGGGTTGCGAAGAACATCGTCGCGGCGGGTTTGGCGAGCCGTTGCGAGGTGCAGCTAGCCTATGCCATCGGCGTTGCGCATCCGCTCTCGGTGTACGTGAATACGTTCGGTACGGCCAAGGTTTCCGAGGCGTCAATCGAGGCGGCTGTAAGCGAGGTGTTTGACCTGCGTCCCGCCGCGATTGTCGACGCGCTGCAGCTGCGTCGCCCGATTTACCGCCTGACCTCGAATTACGGTCATTTCGGTCGCGAGCTTCCCGAGTTCACGTGGGAAAAATGCGATCGCGTGGATGCTCTGCGCGCCGCTTGCGGCCTCTAAGCGCCGACGCGAGGTTTTCTCGTGCGCCCCGCAACCTGAGTGGTTGCGGGGCCTTTCTTTTTGCGCGCCTGGGAATGAGTTTCGCCCCTGGAATGAGTTTTGCCCCTGGGGCGTGACTCATTCGACGGCTCGACTGCTGTCCCGCGATGAGTTTCGCCCCTGGGGCGCGACTCACGCGAGCGATTTTTCGCACAAAAAATTCTTCACAATTGCGTTTTCCCATGTCACAAAAATTGTGAAGATTTTTTTGTGCGAAAAATCGCTCGTGGGCCTACCAGTTTGAGTAGCTGGGAGCATTTTTAGGAAACATTTCGGGGCATGAGTTTTGCCCCAGGGGCGAAACTCATTCGGATGTCAATTCGTGGTTGACCTATCGGATGCGCGGGGCGAGTAGAGTTTTTCCTGTCAAGAAGGAGCTGCTCAAGCGGCCCGAAAAACGAAAGGAGACTCTCATGAAAAAGAATCTTACCGAGCTCGTGTTCGTCGTCGATCGTAGCGGTTCGATGGGCGGGTTGGAAAGCGATACGATCGGTGGCTTCAATGCGACACTCGCACGCCATCGCGCAGCGGAGGGCGAGGCGGTCGTTTCAACGGTGCTGTTCGACAACGAAATCGACGTTCTTCACGACCGAATTTCGATTACTGATGTGAACGATATGACCGACAGGGATTATCAAGTACGCGGTTGCACGGCGCTGCTCGATGCTGTCGGAGGTTCGATTAACCATATCAGTCGGGTGCACGGCTATCTGCCTGACGAGTACCGCCCCGAGCGTACTATTTTCGTTATCATCACAGACGGTTACGAAAATGCCAGCCGCAAATACGATTATCGCCAAGTCAAGGATATGATTAGTTCCAAGCAGGAGAAAGGTTGGGAGTTCCTGTTCCTCGGCGCCAACATCGACGCAATTGGCGAAGCGGCCAAGATTGGCATTGCTCACGATCGCTCGGCCACGTTTATCAACGATTCGACAGGCCAGCGAGTCGCCTATGAGGCAATCGCCGATGCAACATGTGCCATGCGCGCTCAGCCTATGTCTGCGCCGCGCATGGGGAGCGCGTGGAAGACCACTGTCGAAGCCGACACTTCCGCTCGCGGCGGTTCGCAAAAGCGCACGTCTAAGCTCGCAAGCTTTTTCAAACGCTAGGCTTGCGAATGGGAGAGGTGCTTTAGCAATTAATGGGATAGGGGTCTGACCCTCCGCCCAATAACGGGATAGGGGTCTGACCCTCCGCTCGCTCAATGGACCGTGTTCATTAGGAAGAGACGAGTTCCGCAATGCGCGCGCGGTGTCGCAGGTGGTTTACCATAAGGAAATGCCGCGCGAAATACCCATAGTTTGATGCAGCGGTCCACATAGAGAAAGAGGCGCACATGCCGTTTTCGATAGAGCGCAACGATTTGGCTGAGGTTCAGGCTGACGTAATCGTCGTGACTGCAAACGAAGCGCTACAGATTGACGGTGGCGTCGGGTTGGCTGTTGCGCTCAAGGCGGGCCTTTCGCAAATGCAGGAATTCTGTGATGTGATTGGAGGCTGCCCGACGGGATCGGCCGTGGTCACGCCTGCATTCGGGCTTTCGGCGAAATACGTCGTGCACGTGGTGGGGCCTGTGTGGCAGGGCGGCGCGAACGGGGAAGAAGCCATCCTGCGCCGTGCGTACGATAGCGCGTTGACGCGCGCAGCTGAAGTCGGGGCTGAGTCGATTGCCTTGCCGCTCATTTCCGCCCGCACCTTCGGCGTTCCCGTGCGCCTGTCGTTCGTAATCGCCATCGAAGCCATAAAGGTGTTTTTGCAGGATTATGATGCGGACGTGCGGCTCGTGTTGTACGGCGAGGAAGCGATGGCGGTGGGACTTTCGCTCTACGATGACATCGCAGAATACATCGACAACAATTACGTCGAAGAACGAGACGTGTACTTTGCCAATTCGATTGCGGTGTCACAAAACGAGTCCTGGCGCGAGCGGCCGAATCAAGCTCGATCGTATCCGCGCGAAAGCATGGATTACGGAGCGCAGCGTTTGCCGTGCGCGGCGACAGATTCGGTGAACGCCCCTGCCATGCCCTCCTTGCCGAAGCGCAAAAAACGCCAAGGACTGGTTTCGCGGTTGGCTGACGCCATCGAGGATGTACGAGATCGGGCCGCCGAGCGTAAGGCGGACCGTTCGCACTCCGGCACGTGCGTTGTGCGCAATGATGTAGAGCAAGACCAGATCAACGGGCCGTTTTTAGAGCCGCAGCAGCTCGATGACGCTCGCGAATCGCAAGCTCGTCGAGGGTATTGTCCGACATGCGGAAACTACGTGGGCGATAGGATATTCTGCCCGAGGTGCGGAAGGCGTGTGGAGGGCGGAAAAGATCGATTTGCGGACGAAGATCTCCGCTCGTGTGCTGCTAGCGAGGATTCTGCTGCGTTCGCGCCCGCGCCAATGGCTGCGCCTTCGGTTGGGGCGTCCGAGAGGATGTCTGGATTTGAAGTGCCTGGGGGCCTGGATGTGGCTTCCGCGCCTGCGCCCGCCTCCGAGCCTGCCTTTGAGCCCGCAGCATCTCCTGCGAACGCACCTGCGCCCTTCTTCGAATCTGTAGCATCGTCTGCATCTGCCTCCCCAATGGCTATGGGAGCGCCTCAAGATACGGGTGCTTTTGCTCCAGTGGGTCTCGAGACGTGGCTTGACAGGCTCGATGCGCCGTTTTCGACGACGCTGCTGGCGCTCATCGACGAACGCGGCATGACGGATGCGCAGGTGTACAAGCGGGCGAATATGAGCCGTCAGCTTTTTAGCAAGATCCGCAGCGATGCCACGTATCGCCCGACGAAGAAAACCGTGCTCGCCCTTTCCATCGCCCTCGGACTCAACCTGTCCGAAACAGCTGATTTACTCAAGCGTGCGGGCTTCGCGCTTTCGCATAGCAGCAAGTTTGACGTGATCGTGGAATATTTCATCGTGAACGAAAACTACGACATGTTCGACATCAACGAGGCATTGTATGCGTTTGACCAGCCACTTTTCTAAGCGTTTGGTATTCTGACCCATTGCCGAATGAGTCGCGCCCCAGGGGCAAAACTCATTAGGCAACGAGTCGCGCCCCAGGGGCGAAACTTATTTGGCGATGAGTCGCGCCCCAGGGGCGAAACTCATTCGGTCGCATGCATTCTTTTTCGCTTCGAAACTCGCAGCCCGAACGGTTATCGTTCGTGAGACAATAGCGGATATTCAGCATGGTTCGACGAGGGAGGCTGGGGCAGGTGAATCGCGACGAATATATGGAGCGCTTGGTTGCGTGCATCATGTGCGTCGCGGTAGCGCTCGCGTTTTTGTCCGGTTCCGTGTCGCTTGGCTATTCGGCGCGCGACGTGTCGCATGCTGGATGTTCGAGCGCCATTCACGATAGTTCGGCGCAACAGGCCGGCCTCGATGCGCCGCCGTTTGCTTTGGCCGACGTGCCAGAGTATGCAGGTGAGTTTTCCGTCGAAATCAACGGCGGCGTTCCGTTTTTCACAGATGTTCAGCGCTCGGAATGGAGGGCGATTCTGTCTGAGGCGGATGGGCGATTCCAGACGGACGAGGTCGGGGGAAATGCGCATGACGATGCGGAATGGGCTGACATCGAGGAGGACGAAGCATACGGTTTTCCCGACGATGAGGCAGACGGCGGATACGGCGACGGGTCAGAAGCTGATGGCTCATACGACTATTACGATGAGGCGGAAGATGCCGATGAGACGGAGGGCGGCGCTTTTGATGCGTATGCCAATGCTGTTGGGGTGGCGGCTTTTCCCGAAAGCGATGATACGTTCTTCGAGCGCTATAGCGAGCTTGATCGCCGCGGCCGTTGCGGAACCGCGCTTGCGCTCGTAGGCCGAGAAACTATGCCTGTTGTGCGTCGCGAAGGCATCGGCATGGTGCGCCCGAGCGGGTGGCAAATCGCGCGGTATCCGTGGGTGGATGGGGAGTATCTTTTCAATCGTTGCCATCTAATCGGCTATCAACTTGCAGGCGAAAACGCCAACGCTCGAAATCTCATCACCGGAACGCGGAGCATGAACGTTCTTGGCATGCTGCCCTACGAGGACGAGGCCGCGTATTACGTGCGTCGCACGGGAAACCATGTGCTGTACCGTGTGACCCCGCTGTTCGAGGGGCGCAACCTTGTTGCATCAGGCGTGCTCATGGAGGCTGAATCGCTTGAAGATGGGGGAGATGACCTACAGTTTTGCGTATGGTGCTACAACGTGGAACCAGGAGTGGCGATCGATTATCGGACGGGTGAGAGCCACGCCGATGGAACAATGGGTGACGATGCGGGGCAAGCGGTTTCGACAGATGCGAATGACTCGGTCGAGAACGGCGTTTCAGCCATCACTGGCGATGATGAAAATGAGGGCGGAAACGGCCATGTGCGCCAATCGCCTGTCGAAATCGATCCCGATGCGACGTTCGTGCTCAATTCGAGCACGCTGAAGTTTCATCGTCCCGATTGTCCGTCGGTTTCCGAAATGGCCGAGTCGCATCGCCAATTCCTGTACTGCACGAGCGAAGAGGCCATTGACGAGGGCTATATCCCTTGCGGGTGGTGCAAGCCTGACCGGCCGTAATCGGCGGCAATGAGTTTCGCCCCTGGGGCATGACTCACTCTGAGGGCCCGACTCGCCCGGGGCGGTGCGCCAGCCCGGTCTCCCGAATGAGTTTCGCCCCAGGGGCATGACTCATTCACCCGGCAATGAGTTTCGCCCCAGGGGCAAAACTCATTCGGCAGGTGCGGCGCGGGCGTGTATACTTTTGCGGTATGAAACTTGCTTCCGTAATCTTGGACATACCGACCCAGGCGCTCGATGCGCCGTATACGTATCGCGTGCCCGACCAGGTCGAAGCGGGCGATTTCGACATCTGCGTGGGATGCGCCGTGGTCGTGCCGCTCGGCGGACGTCAGGCGGTTGGCTTCGTTGTGGAAATTTTCGAATGCGAATCCAATGAGCTACCTGGCGGTTTGAATCCGGAAAAGCTCAAGTTCATCAAGCGGGCTGTGAGCCATTCGTATTTTGACGAAGAGGGAGCCGCATGCGCCCAATGGTTGGCGCAGCGCTATATCGCGCCGCTTTCAGCTTGCGTGCGCTTGTTCACGCCGCCCGGTGGCGTTCCGCGCATGGTGCGTGCTTCCGGTGGGTATTGGCGCCTCGAGCAACCGGCGACCGGCGAAGTCGACGACCGCTGGGTAACGCTCGGTCCTGCAGCTGACGAGTTCGAGCCGCGCAAAAACGCGATCAAGCAGCTCAAGATCATCGAGGCCCTACGCCGAGGAGACTTGCGCACTACGGAGCTGGCTCTGGAATTCGGCAGCGTTTCTTCTGCGCTCAAGTCACTTGCCGAAAAAGATGTCATACGCATCGAACATCGCCGCCGTATGCGCGGAATGCCCGACCGCCAACAGGAGCGCATCGACCATCGCGCAGCAGCCGACGAGTCTGTCCGCGATGGACGAAATGCGCATGCGGTTGATCCCGACACTGGTGCGTCTTTCATTCCCACGTCGAAACCGCAGCTCACCGAAGGGCAGGCATGCGCCTTGCAAACCATCGAGCGTGCATGCGCCTCCGGTAAAGGCGAGGTAGTGCTCGTGGACGGCGTGACAGGTTCGGGAAAAACCGAAGTATACCTTCAGGCAATCGAAGCTGTGCTCGCGCAGGGGCGAACGGCGTGCGTGCTCGTGCCGGAAATATCCCTCACGCCCCAGACGGTGGCTCGTTTCAGAGGCCGCTTTGGTCCGACTGTCGCTGTCATGCATTCGCGCATGAGTGCCGGTGAGCGCTACGATCAGTGGGACTTTGTGCGCTCAGGCGCGGCGCGCGTCGTCGTCGGGGCTCGATCGGCCTTGTTTACGCCGCTGCGCAATCTTGGCCTCATCGTCATTGACGAGGAGCACGAGGGCTCTTACAAACAGGACAGCGCTCCGCGCTACCATGCGCGCGATGTCGCGGTGTGGATGGCGCGGCGTTCGGGCGCGGCCGTGGTGCTCGGTTCGGCGACGCCGTCCATCGAGGCGCTTTACGCGTGTGCAAAAGATCCGCTATGGCAGCAGGTGGCGCTACCCGAGCGCGCCAACGGTCGGCCCATGCCTCCCATAGAGGTAGTCGATATGGCGCGCGAGTTTTCGAACGGATCGCGGGCTATGTTTTCGCGTGCGCTTTCGGCGGCGCTCGAATCGGAGCTTTCCGCAGGCCATAAGGCGGTATTGTTGCTTAACCAAAGGGGTTTCGCCAAGTTTTTGCTCTGTCGCGATTGCGGGTTTGTGCCCACGTGCTCATCGTGCTCAACCTCACTTACCTATCACGAGCGGGGAAACCTGCTCATCTGTCATCACTGCGGCTACCGCGTGGGTGCGCCCCCGGTGTGCCCAGAGTGCGGCAGCCCGTATCTCAAGCGGTTCGGCGCGGGAACGCAGCGCGTTGAGGATGAGCTTCGTGTGCTCGTCGACGGGTTTTCGAGCCTCGACGGCCCGTCGGTTCCCATCATTCGGATGGACGCTGACACGACGGGAACCAAAGGTGCTCACCAGCGTCTGCTCGACCAGTTCGCGAGCGCGGGCGCGGCGGTGCTTTTGGGCACGCAGATGATCGCGAAAGGCCTTGACTTCGACGATGTGACTCTCGTCGGTGTCATAAATGCCGACACGCAGTTATACTTGCCTGACTATCGAGCCTCAGAACGGACGTTTGACCTGATAGAGCAAGTAGCTGGTCGCGCAGGTCGTGCCGAGCTCGATGGGCGTGTCATGGTGCAGACCTACGAGTCGTCGAATGTGGCCATTCGGGCAGCCGCGACGTATGATCGCAAGTTGTTCTTATGCGACGAGTTGCCAAAGCGAAAAGCCCTTGGATATCCGCCCTACGTGCGTCTTTGCAACATCCTCGTCTGGGGTGCGAACGAAGACGAGGTCCGCCGCGCTGCAGAAGAGCTGCACCGCGAGGTCGTGCGTTGCGTGCGCGATTTCGGTGGTGACGGATGGCGTGTGATGGCAGCAGCGCCGTGCGTCATAGGCAAGCTGCGCAATTCGTTTAGGTGGCATATTCTGCTCAAAGCTCCGCTCGATGCGGATATTTCGCGCGTGCTGTTGCCCCTTTTCCGCAACCGCAAGGCAGATGCGACGACGAATGCGGCCATTGACGTTGATCCCCAAAGCCTGTTGTAGCTCGTTGGGCTAAGGGAATAAGTTGCCGCCTCATATGTCCCACGTGAACCGTTATCGCCCCCAGGGTAGCGGGCGGTCCGGGTTTCCTTTTATCGTTACGGTTCATCGTGCCAGTAGGATTCCATAGCGAAATTCCAGGTGAGGGAGCTGCATCGGCGATTCCGCAGGCACAGATTATTTCTAAGGCCACGAGGAGAAGCTAATACGTGTTATCACCTGGGGTTTTGCGGGACGTGTGGACCCCCGTGAACAGCAACTTTCTAACTGAAAAAAATTTATTTGAAACTATAGCCCAAAACGTGGTATTATCTTTTGCTGTACATTTGCGCCCAAAAATGGGTGACTGGCAGAAATTGACGGCTTTTCGAAAGGAAGTCCACGTGGCTGATATTCCAGAGAAGACCGAGGCAAAGACTAAGAAGAACTCCACGGAAAAGAAGGCTGAAGCAAAGCAGCCGGACGAGATGCAGACATCGACGAAGACTGACGGAGCTTCGGCAACTGCAAGCGACGATGCGCTGATCGAGGACGAGTTTGCGGACGAAGATGATTCCGAGCCTGATCAAGTAGACGTTGCATCTGTCGAATTCGACAAGTCCGACGCCGATGGCGTTCGTGTCGACGAGTCCGAGGAAGACCTCCTCGAGGGCATTCCCGAAGAGGAGCTCAAGGCGGCGAGTGAGGTCGTTTTGCCCAAGGTTTCGTCACGCTCGAAGGCGAGGTCATCGCGTCGTCGCACGGCCGACACGGGCGTCACGATGCTCACGGGCGATCCGGTTCGTATGTATTTGAAGGAGATCGGCAAAGTTCCCCTGCTCACAGCGGCCGAGGAAATCGACCTGGCCATGAAGATCGAAGCCGGCGTGGCAGCCACGGCCGAGCTCGAGAAGGCCGAGGACGAGGGCATCGAGCTGCCCCGCCGCGACATGCGCCGCC
>CADBQL010000155.1 GCA_902796815.1 uncultured Coriobacteriaceae bacterium
ACCATCGTGAGTTATAAAGGCGATGTTCGCGATGTTGAGATTCCGAGCGAAGTAGATGGTGCCGTGGTATCGGTGCTCGGCGCGTCGCTGTTTGCGAACCATTCCGAAATCGAATCGGTCACGCTTCCCCATAAGCTCAAGACCATTGACGACCATGCGTTTGACGGCTGCACGTCTCTTTCGCATATCGACTTGCCGTCATCGCTCGAATACATAGGGATGCTCGCATTCGCCAAGACCGGAGTCGAGTCGATCCATATTCCTCCAGCTGTTGTATCCATCGGCGACAAGGCATTTTTTCATTGCAAACGGCTTGTCGCCGTTGAATTGCTGCCTGGGTTGCGCGTTATAGGGGAGTGCGCTTTCTCATATTCGGGCGTGGCGCGCGTTGTCGTTCCGGCGAGCGTCGAGGTTCTCGGCTTTAACGCGTTCGACTTGACGCCGGCTCAGAAGCACGCCAGCGAGGGCATGATCCAGATTGACCCGCACAATCCGCGCTATCGGTTTGACCGGGCTGGCCTGTACTGCGATGACGCGCTTGTCGAGCTCATCGGTTACGTGGACGAATACGAGGTCGATCCGCGTACGCGCAGCATCGCGGCAGGTGCCTGCAAGCGTCATCCGACGATTTCTCGGATGCATTTGCCTGAGGGGCTTATCGAGATTGGCGAGGACGCATTTCGTTCGAATCGCCGCCTGCGCAGCGTCAACCTGCCCGAATCGCTTGAGCGCATAGGCGCTCGAGCGTTCGTCGATACCTCGATTGCCTATTTGCGCATTGGGAGAAATCTCGTCTCCATAGGAGAGGATGCCCTGCTCGTTCAAGGCGAGGCTCAGATGAACTCCAAAACGCCTTTGGCCCGCGTGGATGTAGACGAGTGCAATGCCGTGTACTACATACAAAACGGCTTGCTCTGCGAACGCGATTCGAGTCCGGGCGGGGGAGACACATGCTTGCTCTACGTCGGTCCCGATGCGGTCGTGCGCATTCCGGAGCAGGTTACGAACGTGGCCGTCATGGCCTTTGGCGGAGCGGTCGGCATTGACGAGCTGTACGTGCACGGCCATATGCATTCGTTTTGCTACGGCTGGCTGTCGATGAAAGAATCCATTCGCTGCATTCACGTCGAGTTCGGCGATCCGGTTGATGGATATGCGCGCGGGGATTTCCCCTTACCGGAGCTGACGACGCGCTTCCGCTACATGACAGATTTGTTCAGCTCGACCGAGGACAAGACAGTTTTCGAT
This sequence comes from uncultured Coriobacteriaceae bacterium, assembly GCA_902796815.1. Classification (GTDB taxonomy): domain Bacteria; phylum Actinomycetota; class Coriobacteriia; order Coriobacteriales; family Eggerthellaceae; genus UBA9715. Next base: position 1,249 of record CADBQL010000155.1, read on the forward strand.
TTCGATTACCTTGACTCATGGGTGACCTGCTCGGGCAACGTAAACGATATGGCGGAAGCGGCCTATGCGCGCATGCGCGAACCGATGGGCATGTCAGCCCATGCGCTCAGCGTTTACCAGGGAGTATTTGAGCGGAAGGGAAAACGCTTCTGTCGGTACTTCGCAGAGCGCTCCCAAATTGACGCGCTCGAGTTCTTGATCGAAGGCGGGTGGATCGATCTCGAGGATATTAACGCAGAACTCGATATCGCTTTGCGTGATGGTCGCACTCAGGCAACGGCTTGCCTGCTCGAGATGAAGCACCGCTTGGAGCCGACGTGTGCGAAGGGGGTTGATTTCAGCTTATGAAAGATCTGACGCCGATCGATGAGCAAGATGTTGTGCTCAAACGACGCCATGAGGTAGCCGCCATGGGCTTGGGCCGCGATGGCGAGGGCGAGCGGTTGACGCTGCTCAACGAGGAGCAAATGCAGAAGAAGCGCGAGCGCTACGAAGCATGCGTGCCAGTTGCCCACGATATTCTGGAAGAGGCACGCGCGTCGTTAGCCGTGCGGTTTAGGTTCCTGGATAGGGCGTTGTGGCGCATGCCTCTCGAGCCGAGCTTCGATATGCACGGCATCTCGACCGACGGGGTGCGCATGGTCTACGATCCGGTGTTCGTGGTGGAGCGCTTCAAGCTTTCGCATAACGAAGTCGTTCGCGATGTTGTGCATTGTCTGTTTCACTGCATTTTTCGCCATCCGTTTATGCTGTATTCGGTATTGCGCGAGCCATGGGATGTGGCCTGCGACATCGCCATCGAGTCGATGCTCATCGACTTGCTAGGGGATGCGTTCCCGTCGAACATGGACGGTCGGGCCAAGCGTGCTCTTAGGATCTTGCGTGCTCAGGTGGGCGGCGTCGTGACGGCAGAGCGCTTGTATCACCTGTTCAGCAATGAGGGCAACATGGTTGATTTGCGTTCGCTCGCACCGATTTTTTTCCACGATACGCATGGTTTGTGGTATGGGCCCGAAGAAGAATGGGACGCTCGGCGGGGCTCGACGGGCGCCCAGAAGCGCGAGACGCGGGATTCGGGCGACTCTCCAGGCGCCACGCCCGATGTCGTCGGATCCACAAGACTCGACGAAGTGCTCGAAGACGCGCCGACGTCTGCCGATGCGGGTGGTCAGGGCGATTCGGATTCGCGCGACGAGGCGGATTCTTCGGAGCTCGACCAGCCTGAACTCGACGATGCTCGTGACGAATCGGCGTTTGACCAGGATGTACGCGACGAAGAAGAGCTTGCCCACGAATGGGAGGACATCAGCCGCGATATCCAGGTCGAGCTCGAGATGATGGTCATGCGGCGCGGCGACGAGGCCGGCAGCTTGCTCGTGGGGCTTTCGGCAATTAATCGAGAGAAGCACGACTATGCCGACTTCCTGAGACGTTTTGCGACGCTTCACGAACGTATGCGCGTAAACGATGACGAGTTCGATTACATATACTATACGTTCGGCCTCAAGCGGTACGGCAACATGCCGCTCATCGAGCCGCTCGAGTACAAGGAAGACCGCGCCATTCACGATTTCGTGATCGCCATTGATACGTCCGAGTCGTGTTCGGGCGATACGGTGCAGGCGTTCATGCGAAAGACCTACAACATCCTGAAACAGGTCGAGAGCTTCAACAGCCGCGTGAACATCCATATTGTGCAGTGCGACGCACGCGTTCAAGAGGATACGAAGATTACGTCGCTCGACGAGCTGGATTTGTATCTCGAGGATATGCAGCTGCGCGGCTTCGGCGGCACCGATTTCAGGCCTGTGTTCGATTACGTGAACTTGCTCATCGAAAAAGGAGAATTCACGGATCTGAAGGGGCTCGTATATTTCACCGATGGAGAAGGCGTTTTCCCGAGGCGTCAGCCTGCATACGATTCAGTTTTCGTTTTCTTGGACGATGGTTATTCCGATCCGATGGTGCCTCCATGGGCGCTCAAGGTGATTTTGAACGAGCGCGATCTTCAGGTGAAGGAGGCCAGATGATGCGGGCGATGAGCATGATGGCTAAGCGATGCTTTGCGATGCGTCGAGGCCCGAGCGGCGACTTGCCCTGTTAGGTGCTGGAAAAAAAGTAGGTATTCGATGGCGTTGCGAAAACGCGTTGAACATGAGGGAGGATCTATGAACATCACGCAGGCAAAAGAACAGGTCAAAGACGCAATCGAAGCGTATTTGGCAACTGACGCGAAGGGGCGTCCGCTCCTCGAGCGCGCCCGTCAGCGTCCGATATTCCTGGTTGGTGCACCTGGAATCGGCAAAACCGCGATCATGGCGCAAATCGCCGCAGAGCTCGGCATCGGACTTGTATCATACTCGATGACGCATCATACGCGTCAAAGCGCGCTCGGTTTGCCCTACATCGTGACTGAGTCGTATGGTGACTACGAGTACGAGGCATCGGAGTACACGATGAGCGAAATCGTGGCGTCGGTCTACGCGTACATGCGCGAGCATCAGGTAGATCGAGGCATCCTGTTTCTCGACGAGATAAACTGCGTGTCCGAGACGCTCTATCCATCCATGTTGCAGTTCTTGCAATTCAAAACGTTTGGACGCCACGAGGTCCCGCAGGGTTGGATTATCGTCACCGCAGGAAATCCGCCCGAGTACAACAAATCGGTGCACGAGTTCGACATTGTCACGCTCGACCGCGTGAAGAAGATTTCGGTGGAGCCGGACTACGATGCCTGGCGCGCATATGCTGTATCGAAGCACACGCACCCGGCCATTCTGACGTTTCTCGATATCAAGAAGAACCGTTTCTACTCGGTTCAAGCTTCGCTCGACGGCAAGTCGTTTGTCACGGCGCGTGGTTGGGATGACCTTTCGGACATCATGAGGATTTTCGAAAAGCTCGGCAAAACGGTCGACTACGATTTGGTGGTCCAGTACGTGCAAGACGAAACCATCGCACGCGAATTCGCGGCATATTACGACCTGTTCAACAAGTACCGCGACGATTACCGTATCGACGATATCCTGGCGGGTAAGGCTGACCGCGAGGTTGTCGAGCGCGCCCGTTCGGCGGAATTCGACGAGCGCCTTTCGATCGTTGGGCTTTTGCTCGATGCGCTTGGCGAAGATATGAAGAGCATCATGTTCGACACTGACGTGCTCGTAGCATTGCGCGATGACCTGCGCGCGGTCAAAGCCGCTGTCGCGCAAGGTGCCGACGGGGCGGAGCGTTTGGAAGCCGTGCGTGCCGAACGACTCTCGCGGCTGGAGCTTTCGGTCGCGGCGGGGACGGTTACAGCCGACAAGCGCGATAAGCTCGAGCGTGAAGTTGAAATGCTCGGTGACTATCTGCGTATTTGCCAGAAGGCACCAGGGCCCGCCGATGAGAAGTTCGCCGCCGTCGAGGCGTGGTTCGCCGAGGGCGCATCCACGATGGCGCCGCGCGCGGAGCGCATCGAGGAGGCGCTTTCCAATGCGTTCTCGTTCATCGATGCGGCATTCGGCGATGCGCAGGAGATGCTCGTCTTTACGACCGAACTCACGTCGCGTGTCGCATCGGCGCGCTACGTCGCCCAATACGGAAGTCGCTCGTACTATGCGCATAATTCCGACATGATCCTGTCGGAGCGCCAAAGCGATTTGCGTCGTCGCGTCGAGGCGCTTGACCTATAAGGTCGCCTTTCCAACGAGTCGGTTTTGCCCAAGGCGTTTTCCGACTCATCGAGGCTGGGGTTAACGCGCGGGATGGCCGTGCGGTTCCTGATAACGAGATGCCGCGTGGAGGGCGGCAGATTGGAGAAAAGAACATGGCAAAGTACACGCTTTCATCCTACGAGCCCGTGCACATCGAGCTGCCGAAGCCGCAGGTTCCCAGGGACCTGGTCGAGGCGCAAATCAAGAAGCTGCTCGAACCGCTCGCGGAGTATCACGAGATTGACGAGGATCGCGGTGCGCTCCCTGGCGACTATCTGGTGGTGACGACCGAGGGAGCTGCGCTCGACGGCAATCGGGCGAGCCATTTTGATATGCAGCATTCGATTTACCATGTTGGTGCAGGTGAAATGCCCAAGACATTCGATGACGAGCTCGTCGGTATGAAAGCGGGCATGCACAAGGACGTCCATGCGCGCATCAAAATGCCGCTCGCCAAAGATGGCCAGCTTGCTGAGCTCACGATGGGCGTCGATGTGGAAAAGATTCTCTACGTGGTGAACCCCGAACTTACCGACGAGCTTGTCAGCGAGCATTTTTCGCCCGCGACAACGGTTGAAGAATTTCGCGACGGTGTGGCGAGTCAGTTCGGCTTGCCCGATATGGCGAAATCAGACGCGCGTTTCCCGGATCTCGTGCTCGACGAGCTGGCCAAGCGCCTCGTCGAGACGCCCGATCCGGCAGACCGCCTGCCCGGCATGCCAGTCGACGCCTTGCGTATCACCTGCGCAATCGATGCGCTCGCAGATCATTTGGACATCGAGCTTTCGGACGACCTCATTACGTCTCATATGCCTGGCGAAGACCTCGGGCAGAAGCAAAAGGTGCGTGCACAGCTCGAGGAACAGGGCAAGACCGATGAGATGCTCGTATTCGCCAAACGTGAGGCGGCGCTTTCGTGGCTGGTCAACAACTCGTCGGTAACCTATAAATAGCCCTGCGTGAACAGCCGCTGCAAGATGAGTTGCAAGATTATTCTACGGCCTATTCGGAAAGGAAGTGCG
>CADBQL010000156.1 GCA_902796815.1 uncultured Coriobacteriaceae bacterium
CCGGGTGCGGGCGCGGCTGCCCGCGCTTTCGAGGAGCGCGCGGGCGTTAAGGCTCCGCGCATCATCGCATGGGAAATCACGCGCAGTTGCAATCTCGCATGCGCACATTGCCGAGCGGCTGCGCATTGCGAGCTGTACGAAGGTGAGCTTTCTCTCGACGAGTGCAAACGCGTAATCGACGACATTGCCTCGATTACCGACCCGATTCTTATCCTGACGGGCGGCGAGCCTCTCATGCGCGCTGATATCTGGGATATTATCGATTATGCTCGCGAAAAGGGTTTGCATCCGGTTATCGGCACGAACGGAACGCTCATCGACGATGAGTGCGCGCGCAAGATTGCCGAACTCGGGATTCCGCGCGTGTCAGTTTCGCTCGATTTTCCCGACGCAGAAGGTCAGGATGCGTTTCGCGGCAAGGCGGGCGCCTTCGAGGAGACGATCGCCGGCATGCGAAACCTGCGCAAACATGGCGTTGGCGTGCAGGTGAATACGACCATCACCAAGTTGAACCACCACCTGGTCGAGCAGATGCACGATTTGGCGCTCGCCGAAGATGCGGCAGCGTTTCATCCGTTCTTGCTCGTGCCGACGGGGCGCGGTGAGGACCTCGTGGACGTCGAGCTTTCGCCTGAAGAATACGAAGAAGTTTTGACCTGGGCTTATCATTGCCAAAAGAAAAGCCCGCTTCACTTCAAGCCCACCGATGCACCACAGTACTACCGCATCATCCGTCAGCTGTGCGTCCAGGAAGGCCGCAAGGTCACGCCGGAGACGTACGGCATGGAGGCAATGACGCGCGGCTGTCTCGGCGGCATCACGTTCGCTTTCATCAGCCATGTCGGCGATGTCCAGCCGTGTGGTTACTTCGACATGCAGCTCGGCAACGTGCGCGAAACACCGTTCTCCGAGATCTGGGAAACGTCGCCGGTTTTCGATGACCTGCGCCATTACGACCGCCTCAAGGGAAAATGCGGTGCATGCGAGTACAAGGGCGTTTGCGGCGGTTGCCGTGCACGGGCGCTCGCGGCGACGGGTGACTATCTGGCCGAAGAGCCGTACTGTGCCTATGTGCCACGCAAAATGAGGGGCGAAGATGATACGGCTAGCCTTAATGACGCCGGCCATCCCAACGGCCATCCCGGCCACGACGGCTCCGAACATCTCGTTGGCGCTGGTAATTCCGACGGTGTTGGACACTACTGCGATTCTAGCGTTTCCGAAAATACCTGCGGCTTCGTTACCGCAATCGGCGTTTCAAAGCCAGAAACGCTCGAAAGCTCCAACGTTTTGGACAACGTTCAAGATGCTCCGCTTAGCGTTGAGGACTTGCGCCAGCGCGTGCTCGACGAAATCCAAAGCGGGTTTCCGCTTGTGCACGATCCGTATGGCGAGCTGGGAGAGCGTCTGGGGCTCTCACGCGCGCAAGTGCTCGAAGCAGTTGCGGCTATGCGCTCCGACGGAACGATCCGCCAGATTTGCGCGTCCCTTTCGTCGCGAAAGCTCGGCTACGCATCAACTCTGGTTGCGGTTAAGGTTTCGGGCGGGCAGGATGCCGTTGATCGTGCCGCTGACCTTGTGAGCGCGCATCCCGAAGTGACGCACAATTACCTGCGTGAAGCCGAGTTCAACGTGTGGTTTACTGCTATCGCGCCATCGGCTGCGCATCTGGAGCGTCTCGTTGAGGAAGTGGCTGCCGAAACCGGATGCGATGACATCATTAACTTGCCGGTGACGTCTATGTACAAGATTCGTGTCGACTTCGGCGAACGCGCAGACGCCATGCGGGAAAGGTCTCATGTGCACGAAGTCCTTTCCCATGTAATCGAAAAGTACCAGGGGAAATGGGGCACGCTCGCGAAACACGGAGCACATGGGCCGCATGGTGCGCACGGAGCGCAATGCGCGCACGACGCGCACGGGTCGCATCGCCATCATCATGGCGCCTCGGGATGCCCTCATTCGGGTTCTGCAAGCGTGCCGTTTAATGCGGAAGACCCGTTCGATGTCTCGCTCGTACGCTGGGCGCATCGCGATGTGACGGGGGAGTACCCGTTTGCGGATGCTGCAGCCTTCGTCGCGCGAGAGACAGGGGATACCTCTGTGGACGAGCAGCGCATCATAGAGCGGCTTGAAACATGGAAAAGCGCAGGTCTTGTGCGTCGTTTCGGCGCGTTCGTGCGTCATCAGAAGCTCGGCTTCGCTTTCAACGGCATGGTTGTGTGGAATGCTCCCGATGAACGACTCCACGAGTTCGGCCACGTGTTCGCCGCGTTGCCTTACGTTTCGCACTGTTACGCTCGCGTGTATTCCCAGAAATGGCCGTACAACTTGTACACGATGGTCCACGCGCAGACACAAGCCGAGCTCGATGATTTCGTGGCAGAGATGCGCGAGCTCAGCGGCTTCGAACCGCGCGTGCTCGTTTCGACCAAGGAATACAAGAAAACGCTGCCGGTGTATTTTGCGTGAGTTTGCCACATCGGTGAACCGCTGGCTGGCTGATGCTCGCAACCGTTGGGTGTTCAATTTGTTAACGCTGGCGTATCTAAAGTGTCCTTTCGCCCGCAAATTGCGTTACAGTAGCAGCGCAGGGAGAGAGGAGCGAAGATGCATCCAGCGGTAAATCTAGTATCTGTAGCCGAAGAGGACTACGACGATTTCATCGAACGCCTTCAAGCGGCATTTACGCAGGCTGCACGTGCTCGTTTTCCCGAATTCTTGGGAAACATCCCCCCTCAGCGCGATATAGATGAAGCTCTTGACGAGCCTCATGCCGAAATGCTCAGCATTGTGTACGAGGGAAACATTATCGGTGGTGCCGTGATTACCGGCGGCACGACACACAAAGTGCTCGAGTTTTTCTTCATTGATCCCGAGCGCCAGAACCTGAACCTTGGTCAAGCCGCGTGGCAAGCCATCGAAGCGCGCTATCCCGAAACTAAGACGTGGGAGCTCGTTACGGCGTACCACGAAAAGCGAAACATTCACTTTTACGTGAACAAATGCGGATTCCATATCGTCGAGTACTTCAACAAGTATCATGAAGACCCCGATTTTACCCAGGAGGGTGCAGGCGATTACCCCGGCAGTGATGACGGCCTGTTCAAATTCGTGAAAGTGATGGCGTAACTGCTATTGTCGCTTGCGCGTTGGCTGACACGCACGATTCGGAGCGTGTCAGCCTCGACTTTTGTTTGCCGAAAGCGATTGCTACAATCCGAAAACAGCGGCAACCGATGAGTCATGCCCCGGGGGCGTGACTCATCGGGGTTTTGCCTGCTTACAGGTCCCGGAAGTGGAAGGAACGCTTAACAGTCGCGTAGTCGCCGACGATGTGGCCATGGCCTTCGATTTCGTACTTGTAGGTGACCAGACCTTCGAGGCCGACGGGACCGCGAGCATGAAGCTTCGAGGTCGAAATGCCGACTTCGGCGCCAAATCCGTAACGGAAACCGTCTGCGAAGCGCGTCGAGCAGTTGCGGTAAACACCTGCCGAGTCCACGAGCTGCATGAAGTGAGCTGCCGCTGCATCGTCTTCGGCCATGATGGCGTCGGTGTGATGCGAACCGAAACGATTGATGTGGGCGATGGCCTCGTCGATATCGTCGACGATTTTCACCGAAAGGATCAACTCGAGGTATTCGGTTGCCCAATCGTCATCGGTTGCAGGCTTGCAATCGATTATCGCTTGCGTGCCTGCGTCGCCTCGCAGTTCGATGCTCGCCTGCGCGCACGCGTCGGCAAGGCGAGGCAGGAACGAGGCAGCGATGCCGCGATGCACGAGCAACGTTTCGACGGCGTTGCAGGCAGCAGTGTATTGGGTCTTGGCGTCGATTACGACGGGAATCGCCAGCTCGATGTCAGCCGATTCATCCACGTAAATGTGGCAAATGCCATCGGCGTGTCCCATGACTGGGATGCGCGTGTTGTCCATGATGTAGCGCAC
>CADBQL010000157.1 GCA_902796815.1 uncultured Coriobacteriaceae bacterium
CCGCCACAAGATGCTCGTCATTCGACAGATGAGCCAGCAAGCGCAGCTCGATTTGCGAATAGTCAGCCGAAAGGAAAACGTCATCAGGCCCGATGGCGCCAAAGCATGCGCGTATCTTTCGCCCGAAATCAGTGCGCACAGGAATGTTTTGCAGATTGGGATCGGACGACGAAAGACGCCCGGTTGCCGTGACGGTTTCGTTGAACGACGTGTGCACGCGGCCGTCGTCGTACGTGCGCGCAATCGCCGGCAACGCATCGATATAAGTCGATTTGATCTTGGCAAACTCGCGGTAATGCAGAACGGTCGCGGGAAGCTCGTGGATTTCGGAAAGCTTCTTGAGCACCTTGGCATCAGTGGAATAGCCGCTTTTCGTCTTCTTGCCATGAGGGAGCTCGAGCACCTCGAACAGGATATGCCCGAGCTGCTTGGGCGAATCGACGTTAAACTGCTCGCCGGCAAGCTCGAAGATGCGCTCACGGAGCTCGTCGATTTCGGCTTGCGTGCTCGCGCCGAGATCGGCGAGCGCCTGCGAATCGATCGGGGCGCCGTTTCGCTCCATCACGGCAAGCACACCGACAAGCGGCAAGTCAATCGTGCGGTAAACGCCCTGGGCGTCCTCTTCTTCGAGCTTCGCGTCGAGAACGTCCGCCAACGCAAGCACGGCTTGAACCTCGATGGCGGCTGCCTGCCGGTCATCCTTCGCCTCGGGCAGCTCAAAGCCAAGATAATCCGAGCAAAGCGAGGCAAGGGGATACTTGCCCGCCGACGAATTCAGTACGTAGGCAGCAAGAGCGACGTCGAACGCATCGGCACCGATGACGTCATCCTCGCCGACGAGCGCCTCCTTGGCGGAATCGCGCGGAAAAACCTGGTGAAGGATGGACTTGGCATCATGGGCTGCAAACGCCCCCTCGCGCACGATGCGCGCAAGCAGCGCAAGCGCGTCATCTGCCTCCACGATGCCGACGCTCACATCCGAGCAAGCCTCGGTTTCTGCGCCATCCACATCCGAAGCATCGCCGAAATCTTGCGCGCCGCTCGCATCGGCACTGTTCTCTTCGGTGCCTGTGGTACTGTCCACAGCAACCGCAAGCGTCATCTCACTTCCGAACAGCGACTCCTGCGCTGGAAGTACGCACGCCACCGCAATGCGCTTTCCAAATTCGATAGCGTCATTTGCCAGCGCCAGCGCCTCAGCGCCCTCGCAAGGCTCGACAAGCTCGAGAGCGGGCGCACTTGACGCCGCGCCCTCTTGGCCGATCAAGCGCAGCAGCTTCTCGAGGTGAGCATTGAACCTGATAGCGCCAAACGATTCGGTAACTGCCTCCACATCAAAAGCCGGCCAGGCCACCTCGTCGACATCGAGGTCGAAATCAAGGTCGGTAACGATCGTCGCAATCTTGCGGGACAGGAAAGCGACTTCGCGGTTATCCCGAATGTTCTCGAGCTGCTTGCCCTTGAGCTTGTCAAGGTTTTCGTAAACGCCTTCCATCGTGCCGTAAAGCGACAGCAACTTCTGAGCCGATTTGGGCCCGATGCCGGGAACACCAGGGATGTTGTCGGACGTGTCTCCCATGAATCCCAAGTAGTCGGGAAACTGCGCAGGCTTTATTCCGTATTTTTCCTCAACCGTCGCCGGGTCGTACACGACGACGTCCGTAATGCCCTTCTTCGTGGTGACCACATGCGTTAAGTCGGTGACCAGTTGGTTTACATCTTTATCGCCCGAAACGAGCAGGGTTTTGTAGCCCTTTGCCTCATCGCGCGCGGCAACCGTGCCCAAGATATCGTCACCTTCCCATCCCTTGACCTTAACCACCGGGATGTTCATGGATTCAAGCAGGCTTTCGATTACAGGAAACTGTACGCGCAGCTCATCATCCATCGGGGGACGTTGCGCCTTGTATTGCTCCATAGCCTCGATTCTGAACTGAGGTTTTCCCGCATCAAAGGCACAAACGATACCGTCGGGAGATGCGATTTCGATGAATTTGAACAGCATCGACATGAAGCCAAACACCGCATTGGTCGGCGTCCCATCAGGTGCGTTCATGGTCTGGGGCACGGCATGGTAAGCGCGGTGCATGAGCGAATTTCCATCGATGACGGCAATTGTCTTAGGCATGGCTCCTCAATTCTTCAAAAGACAGGCAAGCACTCGAGGCTTTTTCGCATGGTACTACGCTTGAGCCCAGTCCGCGTGTGGAAAATCCTCGCCCAAGCGCATATAGCCGTTTCCTGACCCATAAGTATGCCAGAAAACGGCCCATCACAGCAGGCGCGTCCATGAGTTTCGCCCCAGAAGCGAGCTCCCGAATGAGTCACGCCCCAGGGGCAAAACTCATTTTCTGGTGAGTCATATCCTGGAAACGTGACTCGTTTGCGTTTTATGCGTCGTAATCGGCCTTGAGCGCGGCCCAGGCCTTGCGGGAGTTCTTTATGCATTCGGCGCTTACGCAATAGCTCGCACGCGCCCAGCCAGAAACGCCGAAGCAATCAGACTGCACAAGCAGCAGGTCATGCGCCTTCGCCTTGTCGCAAAACGCCTGCGAATCATCCTCGAGAGCCTTGACCCACAGGTAAAACGCGCCATCGGGCTGGATATAGGTATAGCCCAACTCGTCAAGCATACCCGTCAGCAGCTCGCGATTGCTCGCATAGGCATCGACGTTCGTCGGCTCGCTAATGCACGTCTCGATGACGCGTTGGAACAGCACGGGAGCGCAGATAAAACCGAGCGCACGCCCCGCCCCGCCAACAGCCGCCGCAACCTCGGAAGCGTTGGGAATGTTATCAGATACGTAAATGTAGCCTATGCGCTCACCAGGAAGCGACAAACTCTTGGCCCAGGAGTAGCACACGATCGTATCGCGGTAGAAATTCGCCGCGAAGGGCACTTCCTTGCCATAGGTTATTTCACGGTAAGGCTCATCGCTGATCAGGTAAATCGGATGGCCGAGTTCTTCTTCTTTTTCGGTCATCATGGCTGCGAGCGCCTCGATGTTTTCCTGCGTGTATATGCAGCCGACCGGATTGTTGGGCGAATTGATAACAATTGCAGCAGTTTTGGGATTGATAGCCTCGCGTAGCGCATCAATGTCGAGTTGGAAATCGGTCTGGCGCATGGGCACCTCAACGCACGTGCATCCCGCCGACTCAGTCATAACCTTATACTCGGTGAAATACGGCGCGTTCACGATGATCTCGTCGCCAGGATGCGTAATAGCCGCCGCCGTAATGTAGAGAGCCGCCGTCGCGCCGGCCGTCAGGTAAACGTTAGCTGCCGTCGCTTGAATGCCGAACCGTTCGCGCAGGTTATCTGCCACAGCTTGACGCGCGCTCGCAAGGCCTGCCGCCATGGTGTAACCATGCAGCACCTCGGGTGCCTCATCGCGCAACAGCTGCTCGATGCGCTCGCGTACCGCAGCAGGCGCTGGAATGGAAGGGTTGCCGATGCTCATGTCGAACACGTTTTCCTCGCCAATCTCGGCTTTACGTTGGAGGCCGTAGGCGTACTGCACGCGAATCGGATTCGGCTGGCTGCCCAATCCGAACATTCTCTCGTTAATCATCTGGCGTTTCTTCCTTTCCCAAAGCTACATTGAAGCATGCCAATCGCATGTCGCCGAAGCGGCACGCACGCAAGATGCGCGTCCCTCCGCGTGCGTTTTCGCATGGACGAGTATTAGTCTTGCGGATGCTCTTCGAGCGTTTCGGGGCGAACGACGAGCACGTCGCATTTCGCATTGCGAATCAACTGCGTCGATACGCTGCCGACGAAAGCGTACTTGATGTTGGAAAGCCCGCGCACGCCGCAAATCACCAAATCGGGATTGTACGGCTCGATCAAGGCCTCCAGTAGCGTTTCGGCAATGCGACCCGCGCGCACCTGGATGTCGACTGACGGGATGCACTCGTCAGCGCGAGCGCGCGCGAGGTATGGGGCGAGCACTTCCTCGATACGCTGCAGGCCATCCTCGGTTAAGGCCGCGAAATCAATCCCGTTTGCCTCGTATGGGACGGAATCGATCACGTGCCCGAAAAGCACCTCGGCATTGTTGTCGTGAGCAATCGAAAACGCGCGGCGCACAACGGCCTCCTGCGTAAGCGCGCCATCGAGCGCAGCGAAAATCTTGTTGTAGCGTGCCATGTCCTGCCTCCTATCCACGATGAGCAAGAGGCAGACCCCCGCTCATCGCATGTTCCTTAGCCTTATTGTAGCGCTTGCGCGTTTACATGCTCGAGAAACGCTCCGGTGAAACGGAAATATCGTCGGTCTGCGTCGCCTCGGGTGGCTCTTCGAGCTTTTCGGCTAGCACACCAGGGTTCACCGCACGCTTGGCTTCCTTGGCAGCACGCTTCTTGGCTTTCTTCGTCTCGGCCATCCTCGTCCCCGACAAGCGCTCCTCGAGACGTCCAACCAGATTGGCCAGCGGAATCGTAAGCACGAGGTAGAACAATGCCGCCACAATGTAGGGCGTAATCGAGCCAGTCGACGCAACGATGGTCTTCGCATACATAACGATTTCCATAACGCCGACGGCTGCGAGCAGCGAGGTATCCTTGTAGAGCAAGATGAACTCACTCGTCATCGTCGGAAGTACGCGGCGGACTGTCTGCGGGATGATGACGAACGCCATCGTCTGCGCACCGTTCATGCCAAGAGAGCGCGCCGCCTCAAACTGGCCCTTGCTAATCGACTGGATACCCGCGCGGAAGATTTCGCACTGATAGGCAGACGAATTGAGCGCGAGCACGATGACACCCAAGATGAACGGCGGAATTTGGATGCCAGCAAGCGGCAGGCCAAAAAACGCGATGTAGATCTGCAAGAACACAGGCGTGCCACGCACGACGTTGACGTAAAGAGACGCAATGCCGCGCAAAATGCCAATCTTGGACATGCGCATGAAGGAAAACACGAGGCCGATAGGTATGGCCAGCGGGAAAGCAACCAGCACGATGGCTATCGCCATAAAGAAACCGCGCAGGACCACGGGCAGGCTCGAAACCAGAATAGGAGGATTGAAGAACAGGCGCAGGAACTTGTTGGAATTCCACGCTTGCACCCATGGCTGCTCTTCTAAGTACTTGGCCAGCTGTTCGGAGGGCGAAGTTACCATCACGTCGATAGACGGGATGTCGCCAATCTCGCGCGTGGTGCCGTCGGAAAGCTCATAGGTACCCGTCAACTGCATGTCGCCACCTGCAACCGGGAACTTTACGCCGTATATTTCGATACGGAAATACGAGCCTGGCTCGGCTGGCTTGGCAAATGTGCAAACAATGGCTTGACCCTGGGCGACAAACTCGTTTTCCAAGCTCACGCGCGTCATAAGATCGTCGCCGGCTAAAAGCGTGAGGCGGGCATCGTCTGTCGTAAACTCGGTATTTTCGGGAAGCGCAAGCGTAATCCCCTTGACCGACTCCCCTTCAGCCGCTTGGCCTTCCCACGTGATGCGCGTCTCAACGCCGCCGAGCACGCTCGATCCAGTGTCGGCGTTTGGCCGTGCCGTGCACTTGACCGTGTCGAGCGCATAGGCAACTTGAGAAAACTGAGCGGCAACGAGCATGGAAAGCATGATAAGTGCCAAAACCGTATCGAGCACACGCCATGCACGCGTATTAGTAAACCCCATGTATCATCCCATCGACGAGCGTTTCATAAATCCATAATTATAGGCGAAACGCAAGAATATGAAACCCCGATGTGGTGATTTCGCACCACGAGCGTTGCTATTCACAGGAATCCGTGCGTCCCGCAAAACCCCAGGTGAGAACGCGCATCGGCTTGTCCTCGTAACTTTAGAATATTTAGTTTGTGTCTGCGGAATCGCCGATGTCGCGCCCTCACCTGGGGTTTTGCTTCGAAGTCCCGCTGACACGGTGAACCCATAAGCGCCACCGCCTGTTTCGGGCTGACTAGCGGTTCGGGACAAGCATTTGCGCAGAGAAAGCAAAACGCCCGCCGAGCGTGATGCCGGCGGGCGCGATGTCAGATGAGTTTTGCCCCTGGGGCGTGACTCATTGCATTACATGTATTGGCCGATGAGCTGGTCGATCGTGCCGTTGGCCTTCAGGGTCTCAAGTGCACCGTCGATAGCGGCGGTCAGAGCCGGATTGTCTTGGCTTACGACGATTGCATACTCCTCACCCGTCGCGATGGTCTTCACGACCTCAGCGTCCTGGTACGCGTCGGCGAGCATCTTGTCAACGACGGCCTTGTTGGTGCACACAGCGTCTGCCTGGCCCGATTGCATGGCAGCAAACGCATCGGTGGAATTACCGTAAGGCTGCGCAGTTGCCTTCGGGTAGTTCTCCTGGACGTACGACTCGCCCGTCGTGCCGCTCTGGACCGCAATCTTGACACCGTCAGCGTTCAACGCCTCATCAGCGTTTTCGGCCTTGATAGCTCCGCCCTTCATGACGGCTACAGCCTGGTCGTCAATGTAATACGAAGATGTGAAATCGATTTCCTTAGCACGCTCGGGGTCCACCGAGAAGCCAGAAATGCCGATATCAGCCTGACCACCGGAGCTGATGGCCGGGATGATGGCATCGAACTGAAGCGTCTTGAACTCGGGCTCGAGGCCGAGCTCGGCGGCAACGGCCTTTGCAATCTCGATGTCAAGGCCCACATACTCGCCATTTTCCAGATTCTCGAACGGCGGGTAATCCGGCGAGGTAGCGATAACCAGCTTGCCTTTTTCCATGAGCAGCATGTCGCCAGCCGCTGCACTCGCAGACGCCTCGGCGCTTGCCGCTTCAGAGCTTGCTGCCGCTTCGGAACTTGCCGCAGCCTCAGAGCTTGCCGCTGCCTCGGAGCTTGCCGCTGCGCTGCTCGAAGCGCCTCCCGACGAGCAGCCCGCCAGGGCAAGCAGAGCAACTACGCATGCCATGGCAGCCAAAAGCACGAACTTCTTTGCCTTCATGTGTTTCCTGTCCTTCCCTCATCAACATTGCCCGCGCCGTTTCGGCGCTTACTATACGATAGCGCAAAACCCAGCGCATTGCGAGTTCAATCGTGCAAGTTGGCATGAGCCTGGTTACAGTTCGCTGCGCCAGCGGGATCCCGAAGCAAAACCCCAGGTAAGAGCGTGCCATCGGCGATTCCGCAGACACAAATTTAGATATTTTAAATCTACGAGGACAAGCCGATGCGCGCTTTCAACTGGGGTTTTGCGGGACGAGCGGATTCCTGCGAGCGGCAACTTTGCCTGAGCATAAATTGAGCATCGCAGAGTCGCTACGCACTCCACAAGTAGCCAACGCCGCGAACGGTTTCCAAGCGTTGGGCCAACTCGGGGCCGAGCTTGGCGCGGATACGTCGAACATGCACATCGACCGTCCGCGACCCGCCATAGTAATCGAAACCCCACACGTGCTGCAAAAGCGCATCGCGCGAAAAAGCATGTCCAGCATGACGCACCAAAAACGAGAGGAGGGCATATTCCAAATACGTGAAATCGATTGGTTCGCCCGAAACGCTGACCTGGTACGTCGCTAAATTGATAACCATATCGTCTACCGAAATCAACTCGGTATGCGGCGCCGACTCTCCCCCGCCAAGCAATCGCCTCACGCGCGCCAAACATTCCTCCTGCCCGGCACCATGCACGACGAAATCAGCCGAAACGGTTGCGGGCAACTTAAGCTTATCGATCTGGGAAAGGTCAATGATGACGAGCAGAGGGCACGCCCGGTCTTCGGCTAGTGCCGCGATTTCCTCGATACGAGGAAGCGCCGAACCGCGTGCCTCGAACACGATGAGATCATGCGGAACCCCAGTCGCCAAAAGCTTCGGTATCTGAACGGTCGAACCTGCTGCCACTTCCACGTCGAACGTCGAGAGAACCTGTTGAAACTTGTAGGCGTTATCCAGGCTGTCGGCTATGAAAACAACTGTACCGCTCATCAGAGCACCGCCAGATACCGGTCGAGCTCCCAAGGACTTACGTGGCTGAGATACGCCATCCATTCAGCTCGCTTCGTTTCGACCAGATAGGAATGGATATGTTCGCCAAGCGTACGTTTCATAAGGTCCGAGGATTCGAATAAATCAACCGCTTCGCCGAGATTCGTCGGAAGCATCTGTGCATCGACAGCCTGCGCCGCCGCGGAATCGTATGAGAGCGAGTCCGCGCCCATCACGGGGTCGGGAGGTTCAAGCCCCTCTTCAATGCCTGCGAGCCCCGCCGCAAGCATCACGGCGAACGCCAAGTACGGATTGGCCGACGGGTCGGGACTGCGCAGCTCAATACGACAGGCATCGGGGATATCGGGCCGGTAGCCTGGAATTCGAATGAGCGTCGATCGATTCGAGCGCGCCCACGAAATGCATGCCGGCACCTTGTCTCCGCCCAAAAGCCGCTTGTAAGAATTAACGCATTGATTTGTGATCAGGCAAAACTCAGGCGCATACTTGAGCAGCCCCGCAATGTAGCTCTTCGCTAGCTCCGAAAGGTTGTAACCGAGTGGATCGTTTTTATCAAAGAATAAATTAACCCCATCCATGTCGAACAAGCTCTGGTGAACGTGCATGCCGCTCCCAGGCGCGTTCTGCAAAGGCTGGGGCATGAACGACGCGAACACGCCGTGCTTGGCGGCGATTTCGCGTACGACGAGCTTATACGTCATGACAGCGTCGGCCATAGAGAGCGCATCGGTATAGCGTAGGTCAATCTCGTGTTGGGACGGACCCATCTCATGATGCGAATACTCGATGGGCACGCCCATCTTCTCGAGAGCAAGCACCGTGTCTCGCCTCAAATCGGAAGCGTAGTCGAGGCTCGTCAGATCGAAATAACCCCCGTGATCGAGCACGTCGGGCGCATCGGGCGATTTAAAATAGTAGTACTCGACTTCAGGGCCAACGTTCAAATTGTAGCCCGCGTCGGCCGCCTGTTCGCACACGCGTCGCAGCACATTACGCGGGTCGCCTTCGAACGCCTCGCCTCCTGGCGTGCGGATATCGCAGAACATGCGTGCAACTGCGTCTTTTTCGGGACGCCATGGAAGCACCTGGAACGTTTCCGGATCGGGAAACGCCAGCATGTCAGACTCCTCGGTCGGGCTGAAACCCGCCACGCAACTGCCATCAAAGCCCATCCCCGCGCTGAATGCATCCTCGATTTCGGACGGCGAAACGGCAAACGACTTCATCGCGCCTAATACGTCGGTAAACCACAAGCGGACGAAATGCACGTCTCTGCCCTTGATGGTCTTCATCACGAAATCGATTTCAGGATTCATGGCCCCACCTTTCTCCACGCATGCAGTTAGCAATGCCGATCGACACCGCAAGCTACCTGGGCGGCCGACGAGGCACATGCTTACTTAAAAAAGATACTTTATATCATGTTGTGCCATGCTGCCCGCCTGCGCACAAAGCGCCCATAGCGTTTTACGGAGTTTTAACTCTGCAAATGAGTCGCAAGACATCCCCAGCAACTTATTCTATTTACCCTCACGTTTCGCATGGCTCGATACAAAGCTTTTGAGGGTGTCGAACGTCATGCCGAGCCCCGTGTTCACGATATTGTACAATCCACCTTTCACGACTTCCGCCGCATAGGACATCGTGGAAATCTCGGGCACCTCAACGCCTTTCAGATGGGCGTAGAGCTGCTTCAAACCAGGTGATATGTTGGGCTCCGAAAACACAAGCGTGTCGTCCATGCGATTGAACACTGACTCTATGTAGGCACGCACGACCTGTTCGGCGTCGATGTCATGGTATTCAAGCACGAGCCCGATGTAGGTGAAGCCTCGGCGTATATGCGCTCGGCGAATATTCTCGTCGGTAACACCGAGGCGCTCGTAAATATCCATCATGTCATGCCAACGATCGAGCGACGTTCTCCAGCTCGTACGCGCAACAGATTCTGTTTTTTGCGGCGTCTCCTCACGATAGTGGTAAAACGGCTTGTCGAGGTAAACGATAGATTGCGCCTGGCACATCGTTTCGACAAGGAAGGGATTATCGGCCCAACCGGCGCCAGGGATTTCCATAAACTTGATGCCACAGCGCTCGAGAAACGTCCGCCGATACAAGGCCGACCAGATTGATGGATGATGGATAATCAGATGCGTCACGCCGGGGTCTGTCAACTTGAACGGTTGCGTAGCCGGCTTGATGCGGCCGCGGTAACTGCAATTGACACACCGCTGCTGATCAGTGTCGGGCATCCACATGCGCCAGTAGGGCGTCTTCACGATATCGACGGGCTCATCAAACGAGGCGGCAAATCCCACCATCGACGCAAGCATGCCCTCATCAATCCAATCATCGGGTTCGACAATGGCAATCCACGTCCCGATTGCTTCGGAAATGCCGCGGTTGCACGCGCTGCCATAACCGCCGTTCGGCTTGTCGATAACGCGAATGCGTGCGTCGTTTTGGGCATGCCGCGCAAGAATTTGCGAGCAGGAGTCGGTCGAGCCGTCATTGACGCATAGGATCTCGATATTGCGCATCGTCTGGCGCTCGATGCTCATCAACGCCTGGTGGAGATACTGCTCGACGTTGTAAATCGGCACGATGACCGATACGAGCGGCTTTTCGAGGGCAGGCTCGACATCCTCGACATCCTCGTAGGAAATCATGCTCGAATACGACTCCCCCGGCGCATATCCGTCAACATCGATGGATGCGTCAAATGGCACGACGAGCTCGAGTTGCTCGGTTACATCTGAATCATTTCCGCTTTCGTCGAAAGCGTCTACGGGCACAATGCTTGATGCAGGCTCATCGCCAAGCGAAGACTCAAGTTCAAGTTCCAGCACCAAATTGGATTCGAGCTCCAAACTGAGCTCAGCATCGGGTTCGGGCCCGACATCGGGTTCGGGCCCGACATCGGGTTCGGACTTGGGATCGAGCTCGGCGCCGGGTTCAGGTTCAGGTTCAGGCTCGGACCCGGGCTCGACACCGGGTTCAGGTTCGGGCATGATAACGGGCTCAACATCGAGTTTGGGTTCTAGCTCGATATCGGGCTCAGATTCGGATTCGGGCTCAAGCTCGAAACTCGTTTCGGGTTCGGTCTCAGTTTCTGGCTCGAGTTCAGGTTCCGCTTGGGGCCCTTCTTCAAGCTCAGGCTTTAGCTCCTGCTCTAACTCCAGGTTCTTATGTCCCTCACATTCGGGTTTATCGATGCCAGACTTCATCAACATGCGCCGGTTAGCAAGCAGATACGAAATCGCGCGCCCAGCTGCCGTTGCCGCCAAATCGAACACGCCGTACTCCGCAACACGCCAGCTGAGCAGGGCCTGTTGAAGCGCGCGCTCGTCTATGACAAGCTTCCCCTCGTCACTCGCGGCGAGCACGATGCGAATCAGATGCGCTGTCGGCTCATTCACATCGAGCGAGAGAATTTCGCGCGATGTGAAATTCGCGCGCCACATTTTCCTTGCAAACGCGACGAGCGGCGCGCGCGTCTCGGCAGGTCGGCGCAGAATCGTGTACAGTTGCTCGCGCACAAACCATTTCATGAGCTCCGATGCGTACGAATCGAGCAGCCCCGCCTCTTTCCAATCGGCGAAAATGCTTGCCGCGGCCTTCAGGTCCACCATGCAGAGCTTTTCCACATCGTCTTTGTACCCATCCATGACGGAGCCTTCTTGCGGCACACGATACCAATACAGCCGATCGGATATGAGCGCAACCGACCCAATGCGAGGATAGAGCGCAAACAGGAACTGTGCATCTTCGCCGACGCGTAGTTCCTCGTCGAACATTACGTCGCTGCGCTTGAGTACGCTCGTTCGTACGGCGAGGCGCAGATATGGGTTCGACATTTCCTTGAACAGCAGGTCCGGCGAAAACTCCGGGTAGAAGGCGTCACGCACCGTGCTGTGCTCCCTCACGAAGCGATCAGCTTCAGACTTGGGAAAATACGACCAACCGAACACGATCGCATCAGGGCATGCTGCTTGAATCGCCACGTCAATCCGCTCGAGCGCGAACGGCTCCAGATAATCATCGGCATCGAGAAAGCAGATATAGTCTCCCTGCGCAAGCCTGATACCGTCGTTTCGAGCGCTCGACGGTCCTCCATTGGCTTTGTGAACCACACGGACACGCTCGTCGGCCATAGCGCGAGCGCTCAACAAATCGGCCGAAGCGTCCGTTGAGCCATCGTCGATACATATGATTTCCAAATCGTCGAACGTCTGGCCACATACCGAATCCAGACATTCGTCTAAATACGATTCTGCGTTGTATACCGGTACGATAATCGAAAACCGTGCCATGGCCTTCTCCATCCTTGCAAATCGGTGCACATAAACGAGCGGAGGGTCTGACCCTCCGCTCACCCGCACATCGATGTTAGCCCTCCACGTAAATGCCTTCCTGCATAAACACCGTCGCGAACGTTTTCGCAAAAACTTTGGCATCGAGCGCAAAACTCACGTTGTCGACGTATTCGATGTCAAGCGCAAGCCTATCATGCCAAGGCAACGAGTTGCGCCCATACACAGCCGCATATCCCGTGATGCCCGGCCTGACGATGAGCTTGCGCGATTCGTCTCCCTGATAAAGCTCGGTTTCGCGCTTGAGGTCGGGACGCGGGCCCACGACGCTCATGTCGCCTTTGAGTACGTTTATAAACTGGGGTATCTCGTCGAGGCTTGTCTTGCGCATAAACGCACCAACGCGCGTCATGCGCGGGTCATCAGCCCCGTTATAGGTCGAGCCATCCTCCATAACAAGATCGGGCGCATCGACCTTCATCGAGCGCAATTTGTACATGATAAACTCGCGCCCGTCTTTTCCTACACGAGGCGCGTTGTAGAATATCGGACCTGCATCTTCCGCGCGAATAGCCGCTCCGCATACCGCTGTCACGGCACCTACAACGGGCAGGGCGCCAAGAGCTATGGCAATATCGCAAGCACGCTTTCCGAACCGTTCATATAGAGATCCGCTCGTCGGATTCTGCAATTGGTCGACAATGGAGCCCACGGCCGATACAGCTGCCACAGCACCGACGAGCATCCACGCACGCGAACCCACACCCCGACGATTCATCGCAATCCCTCATCTTCCATCTGTGCTTTGAAGTGCTTGAACTGCCCGATTACGGTCTGAACATCTTCGTCGGAAAGCAGCGTATGCAATGGGAGCGTTATTTCGTTTTGGTATTGCGCAAGCGCATTCGGAAAATCCGCTCCGTTAAATCCGAGTTTTCGATACGCCGTGAGCAGAGGCAATGGCTTGTAATGGACGTTTGTCGAAACGCCCGCCTTCGCAAGCCGCTCGATGAGCTCGTCGCGAAACGCCTGCGTGCGCCCGCAGAGCCGCACCAGCATCAAATGGAAACTCGAAACGAATCCCGCATCTTCTGGATCCCCTTGCTCATGGCACAGCATCTGCACGCCTGCATCGGCAAGGCCGGCTTCGTAAGCCGCCACAATGGCGCGACGCCGCTCGAGCATGTCCCGATAACGGCGTAGCTGCGAAAGCCCGAGCGCCGCCTGGATGTCGGTCATATTGCACTTCCAACCAGGAAACGCAATGTCATACTCCCAAGCGCCCGCACGGTCCTTGGCCAACGCATCTTTGGTCTGGCCATGAAGTGACATGAGCATGACCTGGCTATACGCCCACTCGTCGTCGAGCGCTCCCGGTCGCCAAGTCAACGCACCGCCTTCGGCAGTCGTCAGATTCTTGACTGCATGGAACGAAAAAGCCGTCAAATCGCCCGCCTGCCCGGAAAGCAAGCCAGCGCGCTTGGCCCCCAGCGAATGAGCCGCATCGGCAATCACCGGCACACGTCCGAAGCGCTCCTGCACATCGCTGGACGGCTTCCACAAATCCGAAGCTGCATTCAGCGCCGCATACAAGCTATCGTAATCCGCCATGCGCCCAGCGATATCAACGGGAATAACGGCCTTGGTCTGAGGCGTTATACGGTCCGCCAACTGGCTATAGTCCATTTCGAACGAATCTGCCGCCACATCGCAAAGCACCGGAGTCGCCCCCACATGGCAGATGGGAGATGCCGAAGCGGTGTAGGTGTAGGCGCTCGTAATCACCTCGTCACCGGGTCCGATGCCAAGCAAGCGTAGCGCGCATTCCAGCGCCGCCGTAGCAGAACCCAAACATGCGACCTTGGTCGTCCCGACGAATTGCGCAAGCTCCCGCTCGAGCTGCTTGGTCTTTGGCCCCGTTGTAATCCATCCGCTCTTAAGCGTGTCCACAACCTCGTCGATTTCGGCCTGAGTAATATCGGGCGGCGAAAACGGTATCACGCGTACTCCTTGCAATAGGTTTTGATTGCTACATTGTACAACGGGATAGGGGGTGAAGAGGTTTTTCCGCATACCCTCAACGAAACACCCTTGCCAAAACATAGATATAAAGCTTACACCGAGTCGATAGTTGCCAGCCGGCAATTGCCCAGGACAATACGGGACGGACAAAACGCATGCTGATAAATTCCCCTGAAAGATAACTCACCAGGCGGGACCGTGAGCGGGAGAAGAGGCCGTCGATCCGGTGAGTTATCATTCAGACTAATTCGCAATCACGCAACGTCCATACAGTTGGAATTAACTGACCAAACTGCATCAATTTCGGTGCATGATCAGCATACCATTAATTACCAGCCTCGCGAGAGTCGATGAATTATTTTACGAGCAAATTGTGCGGTTTTAACAACCAAAAAGCACGCCTGGACTCCCTCAGGAGTCTACAGTGTACGAAGGCAATTAACACCCAAACGCTATAAGTCACTCGTAAGCGAGCGCACGAGCTCGACAATGGCTTGATATGAATGCTTTTGATCGAACTGCTCCTCGGCCACGATTCGCGCACGTGCGCCCATGGCCGCACAGCGCGCGGGATTGGATGCGAGCTCGAGAATCGCGCCCGCAAGCGCACGCGCATCCTCTGCGATAACGTTTATGCCAAAGCCCTCAGCAGCAACCTTGTTGCGCATTTCGCGACTCGAGCCGGTATTAATCATCGGAATACCCGCCGCACAATAGTCCCCGATTTTCGTGACAATGCTTTGCGCTGCATCGATAACAAGCGAGTTTACCGTCACGTCAGAAGCGCATAAGTAGGCAGCCATAAGATCGTAGGGCGCATAGCCCACGAATTCGACAGGCGCAGAAATATCGCGCGCGAGCTGCTCGAGCTTCGCGCGGTCGGGACCATCACCAAGCAGTTTGCAACATATGCGCTCATCGCTCATATTCGCCATCTTCACCGCATTGATCAGCGTCGAAATATCATAACTCGCTCCGAGCATCCCGGCATAGATGACCCAGAATTCGCCGGCAGGTTTTTCCACATCGACCGCACGGGCGCGAGCGCCTTCGTCAAAGACGGCAAGATTGTTCCCCACATACACGGTGCGTTTCTCGTAGGGCTCCGTGCGATCAGCCCCTGGGCGTGCCGCGTATTCGTCAGAAGTGCCGACCGCAGCGCTGATGAGATTATACGTACGCTTGGCATCACGCGCGAACGGCGCAAACGCCATATCGCTCAGCACAGGCACGTCAAGCGCCATGCGCATGGCCTCTGGCCATAAATCGTTCACATCGCATACGTATGGAATGCCGTGCGCTTTGGCCGCCTGAGCGCAGGCCAGCGCCATGTCGTTCGGAGGAATTTCCGAATAGATCAAATCATAGGCGTGCGGATCGTCAGCGAAATGGAGTCTGAAATACTCACGCAAGTTTCGCGCAAGCACGCGATGGCTGTTGATACGCCGAATATCGAGATTCTTTTTGTAGCCCGGCTCGTAAACGAATTTCACACGATAGGGAAGGTCCCGATAGATTGCGCGCGTCGTATCGCGCTGCGCCTTATCCCAATGCTGGAACGTCGTAGTAATAAGGTCGACCTCAAATCCCGCGTCGGCAAGCACCTCGGCCACTGCCCGGAATCGCGTATAGCCGCGCGTCTCGCCCTCGAGTTTGACACCTTGCGTGACAACG
>CADBQL010000158.1 GCA_902796815.1 uncultured Coriobacteriaceae bacterium
AAGCGAGCTGCGAAAGATCCTCTTATCGTGACGCATAGGGAAAAGCCGAACTCGGAGCTGTCAAATCTCGCCTTATTCATTAACCAATTGTCTAGCCGAATAACGTGCCATACATTCCGCGACCATACATAAGGCTGATCATCGGTAGTAGTGGTAGGATTTTACAAAAAGCTCGCATAAGGAGAGTCTTGGGCATGAGGCTTAAGCATCTGAGGATTGCCAACTGTAGCAGGATTTCGGATATCGATATCGACGTACGAGACAACATGGTGCTCATCGGGCCGAACGGCTCCGGCAAGTCAACCGTGCTGCTCTGTTTGGACATGCTTTTGGGAATGAGCGAGCAGCAATTGAGCGATGCTCTCTCAGAAGAGTTCATCCGCGACAAATCGCGACCGATGACCGTCGAAGCCGTGCTCAAAGATATTTGCGACGACACGCAACAGGTTACAGTCAGAATCGATGTCCACCCAAACGGCAAGACAATCAAAATCGAACGGAGCCTCCTATCGTGTGATACACGGAAGAGCTCTCCTGAAGAGCAAAAGAGCACGTTCAATCAGACGCCCTCAGAAGACTGGAAGAGTGCAATCGACAGCCAACGGAATCTATTAGATAGTTGGACGCTTCTGCGAACCCAAGCCAACGCGGACGGCGTCCATCAGGACTTGTCAGATGGCATGCGTGCGCTATCCACAATGACAGCGTATAACCAACTACACAAGACAGCCAACATCCTGGCGATCGACGAACCCGAGGCTCACCTGCACCCTTCGAGCCAGAGAAGTCTCGCCAAAATGCTCAAAGCCAGCGGCGGTCAGATGATTCTCGTTACCCACTCACCCACCATCGCCGGATCTTTTGAGCCAGACGAGATCGTCGTCATCCGCGCAGACGGAACCGCCGTGCAACCCAGAGAGCATTTTCTGAGCAAAAACGCAGGCATGCTTGCACGATGGTGGATAGGAAGGCAACTCGAGCCCTTGACCGCAGGCGCAGTTATCGCTGTTGAAGGGCCTTCTGACAGGGTGATCGTCGACCGGGTCGCAAGCGTAACGGGCTTCGACCTTGACCGGCACGACATCGTTCTTGTCGAGACCAACGGGTGTGGCGACATGAAGGTCGTCGAATCCATTTTCGGCAGCGGCGGGTTCGGCATTCCCCTCTTTGAGCTCATCGATGACGATGCGAGGGACGACGCGGCGAGGCGGTTCGACATCGACCCCTGCAACCTCGAGACACGCAACATCTTCGTTTCCGTGAGCGACCTTGAAGACGAATACGTCCGAGCCATTGGTGCCAAAAAGCTGTGGGATGGGCTGATGACCGCTAAGACCTTTTCAAAAAGGGTGTTCGCACTGTGCAAAGTAGAACCTGACGGTTATCCGACCGAACGCAATCTCGCCCAGTTCATCAGGGAAAAGAGCAACCGGAAGATTCCCGCCGCGCTCATTGCAGCAGAGCTCATAGATGCGGATAACGCGCTTTCGGTGGAAAGCGTCGCGCGGCTCCTGGCGGCAGCGTCGTCGTAGACCACGCGGACAATTCGCACTGCGCCGCGCGGCCCCCGCTCGCAAGACAACTCCCGCGCATGCGGAGCTGCTGCGCGAGCAACCCCGACTGTGCCTATTATCTTCCCGATGTGGATGACGATAGTAGGTCACCCTAATCCGCCGCTCGAAAACCGATGCGATGCCTCACCGAAAGGCCGTAAAATAGTGAGCAGCCATCCAGCTCTGCCTTATATGTTGCTTCTTTTACTTATATTTGATTTTTATCATTTTACCAGTTTAACCATATAATATCGCTATAGTCATAAAGATTTTTTATGAATGAAATTTGTCTGAGTAAGCGCAGATTTCAACCGCCTTCGAAGCCGTACAGCCTATCGTAGTAGGCAGCGTTGCGCGAACGCGAGGAAGGGCAGTTCCACGCACGTGGGAGACACTCAATAGAAAGGCGGCGTTTATGAATCATGCAGAACTCGAACAGCTCTACAAGCAGTGCGAAAGCACAATGACGGATGCCGAACGAACTGCGGCATATGCAGCCGGCGAAGAAGTCGACCATATCCCGTACAACATCCTCGCAAACGAGGAGGCGTTCGCAAGCATTTTCGGCTACACCACTGCCCAATTGCGCGATGACCCCAAGGCCCACATCGACATCATCCGCCGCAGGCAGGAGGAATACGGGCTCACCGGGCTTGCCGCCGGTCTTGGCTTGCGTGCTGTTGGAACCGCCGTCGGCTCAAAGCCTATCTATCCCGAAGTCGGCATCGACCGCATCGGGGAACACGTTATCCACAGCGTAAATGAGCTGGGAAAGATCATCGACAACGACCCGTTCACAAACCCGTTCTACCTAAGCATCCTCGAACGCGGACGTATCCTCAAAGACGCGTTTCCGGACATGGGCATCGGCACCTCGGTGACCGGCCCCATCTCGGCAGTTGCAAACATCATCCCGATTGATACGCTCCTGCGCGAGAGCCGGAAGAATCCGGGCCCAGTACATGAACTGCTCGATTTTGCGGTGTACCATTCGATTTCGTTCGTGAAGATGTTCGTCAAGGAATTCGGCCCGACCGGCTACATGGTGGCCGACCCCGTCGCTTGCGCCGGCATCCTCAGCGTCAAGCAATTCGAAGACCTCGCAATGCCAGGGCTCAAAAAACTCATGGACGGCGTCACCGCAGAGCTCGGCACGAAACCCGTGCTGCACATCTGCGGAAAGACCAAGCCGCTATGGAAACTCTTCCCCGAGCTGCCCATCGTCGGTTTCAGCGTCGATAATTGCGAAAACCTCGCAGAAGCCAAAGAAGGCTTCGGCGACAAACTTGCGCTCATCGGCAACGTCCCGCCCGTCGACGTCATGCTCCTCGGCTCCATCGACGACGTGATCGAATCGTGCAAGGATTGCCTGCGCATGGGCGCGGATAGCCCCAACGGCTACACGCTCGACGTCGGATGCCAAGTCCCCATCGGCACTCCCGCCGACAACATGAAGGCCTTTATCTACGCCGCCAAGACGTTTGGCAGCGGAGCGCGCAAGGGCGCACTGCCGAAGGGGCTCGTAGCGTAGCGTAGATTAGTAAGGGCGACTCGGCGCGGCGCGGCATAGCGTTGTCGCGGTGCCCGGTTTGCCGCAAAAGGCCTCATAATTCAGCATTTTTAACACATTTTGATACAGCCGACCCGCATCGAAGACGTTCGATGCGGGTCGATTTTTCGATTACAGCGGAAAGCTCACAAGGAAAAACCCTCCAGTTTCTCTTCGCGTGAGCTGAAAACATCGACCCACCATCTGAGCCCGCCTTGAGATAGCAAGCTGCATCACTTCGGTACCTCGCATATAGCCGCGCATGGTAAACTACGGAACTGACGTCGAGAGGAGCCGCTATGAAACGACTTGTTTTGGCCTTTGCTGTCCTGCTAGTTGCGATGTTTGGGTTATGCGGCTGCGCGGCGCAGTCCGAACCTGCATCGTCAGAAGTAGCGACCTCTGCAGAGCCCGCACCTTCCGCATCCTCAAACTCCACAGAGAAGACCGCCATCGCCTCCAACTCGATACTCTTGTTCGATAGCAACGCGGGGTCTGCCAAACTTGTCGCCGACATGCAAGCCGGCATCACGCCATCCGAGTGCTCGGTGCTCTTGCACTTGTGGGGGCATGCATAAGCAACATGCACATCGGGGAAAGG